>NZ_CALPCT010000011.1:0-70592 GCF_943193075.1 Streptococcus caecimuris
GTAGAGCCCACTCAACCACTGCGTCTTGCTCGACAATCCAAAAATAATTGAGAGGCTAGGATTTTTGTCCCAGCCTCATTTTCTGCAATTTTTTCGAATAGTATAAGTGAGGGGATTCCCTATACGAAATCATCGGAGGTTGCTATGAAAAAACGACATGAGTATGTATCGCCCACCTTGGATTTAATGGCGAAAAAGATTTTTAGTCTGCCGGATGTGACAGCGAAATTCATCCGCGAAGTCTTGGATCTGCCAGTAGAGTCCGTTGAGATTTTAGAAGGAAGACCAGATCCATGAGCAGGGGTTTTTAGGAGATCTTCTTTTGAAACATCTGTTGATGTGAGAGCAAGACTAGATAGTGGGCTTGAAGTCATCATTGAGATTCAAGTTTTGAAGCAAGAGTATTTCTTGAATCGTTTTCACTATTATTTAGCCAATCAACTGGTAGAAAATGTCCAACGCAAGCGAAAGAAAGGGGCAACCCATTCTATGTACCAGGAGCTGGAGCCGGTCTATGGGATCGCTATCCTGGAGCGAAGTATTTTTCCTCATTTAGATTCACCTGTCAATGTCTATGAAATGCGCCATACAGTAGATGGGACACCTCTTTATAGCTCTCGAAAGGATGGAGTAGCTCATAATATGTTAAAGGTTGCCTTTTTAGAGTTGGATAAGTATAATGAAAGTAGAGATACGGAGTTGAATGCTCACTGGAGACAATGGCTTGAATTTTTTGGCAATCGCCCATTCAGTCATCAACCAGATCAAGTGATCGAGCAGGCAGAATCACTCCTGATCCCATCAAATTGGACAAGGGAGGAAAAAGAAATGATTGATGAACGGATTCGTATCAGAGAAAATTGGGAAATGAGCATGGATACCTTTCGGAAAGAACAACTGGAAGCCGGTTTTCAGAAAGGGTTGAAAAAAGGTCTTGAACAGGGACTCGAACAGGGACTCGAACAAGGTCTTGAACAAGGTCTTGAACAAGGTTTAGAACAAGGTCTCGAGCGTGGTCTTGAACAGGGATTGGAACAAGGCAGACAAGAAGGCATGGAGTTAGGAGTTCAAGCTGGTCAGCAGTCTCTGATTCAGAAACTGGCTTTGAAGGGGATGAGTATCGAGATGATTGCTGAAATGACGGATTTATCCAGCGAATCCATCAAAAAAATGTTGGCTACGGATTCGTCTGACGAGGAGTAGTAGCGTGAACAGAATTTTGGGAACAATGAAACTTCGAGAATTACCTTGCTGAGAAAAAAGTAGTTCTAAAATGGATTGTAAAGATCGTCAGGAGTTCGTTATTTTTGGATCTTGATCCTCTACAGATTTATACGGTTATGATGTATTGAAGGTTGGAAACTTTTATCCAACCTTTTTTCTCACTCCTCTTGCCCCTCACCTAGTGAACTGGAATAGAAGTTTAAAAATACGAGTTGTAATCCTTGACATTACATTGTGATCCTGTATAATAACTATTGTAATGAATAATCTTACAACAGAAAGAGGAAACAACTATGAAAAACATTTTATTTATCGTCGGATCTCTTCGTCAAGGATCATTCAACCACCAAATGGCCCAGAAAGCAGAAAGCCTTCTTGAAGGAAAAGCAACGGTGACTTACTTGGACTACAAGGACATCCCAATGATGAACCAAGATTTAGAAACACCAACCTTGCCAGCTGTGCAAGCAGCGCGTGATGCGGTCCTTGCTGCGGATGCCATCTGGATCTTCTCACCAGTCTACAACTTTGCCATTCCAGGTGTAGTGAAAAACCTGATCGACTGGCTTAGCCGTGCCCTTGACCTGTCAGAAACTCGTGGTCCATCTGCCCTTCAAGACAAGATCGTAACCGTCTCTTCAGTCGCTAATGCAGGACACGAGCCAATGTTTGCGGCTTACCAAGCGCTCTTACCATTCGTTCGGACTCAAGTGGTTGGAGAGTTTACTGGAACAACCGTTAACCCAGAAGCTTGGGAAACAGGTGAATTGGTCTTGACAGATGAAGCGGTCGCAGGACTGGAAAAACAAGCACAAGCCTTATTAGAAGCATAAGAAAAAGCTGAGACAAAATTCTCAGCTTTTTTAGATACTAAAGAGTTGTCCGAAGAAGTAAGTCACACCCATGGTGAGAAGTCCAATGATGAGATTGCGAAGCATGGCTGGCTTGGTTGGTGCTTTTCCCAGTTTTGCACTGGTATAGCCAGTGAAGATCAAGGATAGTCCAACAACGAAGACCGTCACCGGAATGCGATAGGCAGCTGGAAAGAGGATGATAGAGAGCATTGGAGGAAGGGAACCAACCGAAAAAGCAAGGAAGCTAGATGCAGCAGCATGCCAAGGATTGGTAAACTCCTCATATTCGATACCATATTTCTCTTCGACCAGGGCTTTGAGTGGATGTTTCAGAAAGGCCCGTTCTGTCAAAATCTTTGCGGAAGTTTCGCATTCTCCATTTTGAAGATAAGCGTGGTAGAGAGATTCTCTCGCTAACTTTGGATCGCGATCCAACAAGGCTTGTTCGCGGTTCACAGCGGCTTCTTCCGTGTCTTTTTGTGTGGAAACAGAGACATACTCACCGCCCGCCATCGAGAAAGCACCTGCCAGAATCGCCGATAAGCCAGAAAGGAAAATGATCCAGATGTTTGACGTGGCACTGGCTACCCCGATCACCACCCCAGCTATAGAAATAATCCCATCATTGGCCCCGAGAACAGCGGCTCTCAAGATATTCAAGCGGTCGTTAAATGATTCATCTACTCCATGTTTCATTTCAGTCATACAATATCTCCTTCATCTTATTTAGAATGATTATAAATAAAATACAAAAAGAAAGCAAGGATTTTAACTCAAATGATAAAAGTTCGACAATTTAATGAAATTTAAGTTATAATCTTTGGTATTGCAAGCAAAAAGAAAGAATAGGACATACGCCTATTCTAGCAAGATTTATTTAGCAGAAGTGACTTTACCTTTGAGGATCCTGATGGCATTGTCACACGGGTCAGAAAAGGATAATAAAAAGGGAGTGGGAAAGAACTCCAACTAATTAAGAAGAGTTCGTTTTCCCACCCCCGCACAGTTGATTAGGTCATCTTTGGAGCTTAATCAAGCGAACAACTACTTAGGAAACTTGCTTCGCAAGTCCTATCTACCACCTCAAAGCAGTGCTTTGAGCAATCAACCACTGCGTCATACAGTTATTTCTATCAAAGATCGAAGGCTGGACAGTTTATTCCCAGCTCCTATTTAATGAGATAAATTAGTTCATTTCATTTTCTTTTCCGACAACCCAAAATAAGAGAAGGAGTTGGAAGATGCCCAAGGCGAATAAGACCATAAAACCGTTGCGACTTCCTTTAGCAGTGGCTTGGGTGAAGTCCATCTTTTGATTAGCTTGGCTCATGGCAACGATCAAGGAAGCCAGGGTTGTTCCGACAGCGCCTGCAAATTGTTGCAAGGTGTTAAAGATCGCGTTCGCATCGGGTTGCTCTTCCAGAGAGAGTTGTTTTTGTCCGTTGGTCATGATATTGCCAAAGGCAAGGCCCATACCGGTCATGAAGATCATGTAAAAGATAAGAATCAAGCCATTTGTCAGCTTCAGGCCAAAGAGGGTGAAGTGGAAATGGGCCAGAAGGATTAAAGCAGCTCCAAGGAGAATCGGTTTACGGGCGCCCAACTTATCTAGAATGAGACCGGAGAAAGGAGCAAAACCTGCTCCAATGATGGCTCCTGGAAGCAGCATCAAGGCTGCAAGCGTGGTACTCGAGTGGTTGACCAATTGGACATAATTGGGCAAGAGGAAACTCATGGCCAGAGAACCTAATTGAAAAGTGAAAAAGGCAAGAACATGGCCAGTGAGGAGAGGATTTTTTAAGATGGCGAGGTTGATAATGGGAGTCTCTAACTGATTGGACCGGTAGACTAAGAGAACCAGTCCCAAGAACCCAATCACCAGCCAACCAAGGACAGAAAAACTAAAGAAAGCATGATCAGAAAGACCGTGAATACCTAGAATCAAGCCTAAAAATGAAGCAATAATAGCGAGAAGGCTCATGATATCAAGGGTTTCTCGTTTGACTGTACTGATTTGTTCAATGGAGCGAAGTCCTGCAACTAGCGAAGCTAGAAGGATCGGGAATTGAACCAAAAAGATGGACCGCCAACCGAAGTTAGCAGTCAAGAGACCACCGACAGTAGGCCCAATGGCGGGAGCGATGGCTGTGATCAGGGTACCCACTCCCATCATGAGACCGATCTTGCGTTTTGGGACCTGCTCTAAAATGATATTAAACATCAGAGGAAGGGCAAAACCAACCCCCATTCCTTGGACCAAGCGACCCAAAACCACAAAGCCAAAACTAGGAGCTAGGAAGTCAATGAGAACACCTAAAACAGATAGGAGATTTCCAACTAAAAAGATGGACTTCATTTTAAAAGAGCGCTTGAGGTAGGCAGATAGTGGGACTACACAGGCAACCACTAGAAGATAGATGGTGGTGACCCACTGGACGGTTGCGGTATTGATCTCAAATTCCTTCATCAATATTGGGAAGGTGATATTCATGGCAGTTTCTCCAGCCACCCCGCAAAAGGAAAGGATCCCTGTTGCAAAAATAGCATACAGGACCTTGGCTGAAATTTTTTCTTGTGACATCGGTGTCTGATTCCTCCTAAATCTTTCTATAATCTTGTAAAAATGGTCTGAAAATCCATCCTAGCTCTCTCATTTCCCATCAATTCCAATTGCTATGAGCATAGCAGGACCGATGGTAACCTGATTCATCGTTTTGTTAGCTAACAAATAGTATAGAGGAAATGAAGACCCCTGTCAAAGAATTTTTGAAAAATTGTGAAAATTTTAAAAGTGTTCTCAACTGATGACGTCTCTCCAAACGAAAGGATATGCTCGCCACTATGGTATAATAAGAAGAAAGTAAGCAATGTGAATAAGTCAATCAACTCGAACAGGAGGCCCCATGACCAAGTATTTAGTCCAGAAGTTTTTCTGGTTACGAGAAAAAAGTTTGATTCAAATTTCCCAGAAAACCCTGGTTTCCTTATTTCCTTTTTTCCTATTTTCAGGGATCATTCGGGTGATCGCGCTATCGGTCTTCTCCGATCGAGGCTATATCCATCAGCTCTTTTCGATGGATAGCTGGTTGCCGTGGGATCAAGCTATTAGTCAAGTCCTTATCAATTTTTCCAATTTTTTAGGAGGTCTAGCAGGACCTTTAGCGACTTACTTCGCTGGGAAATATACAGCTGGGCATTACGGTCGAAGTACGGGGACAGCCGGCGTGACTGCTCTTTTGGTCAGCTTGATTGTAGGGTCTCAGGAATTGTTGGTGGGACCACTCCATGATGGGCAACTGACACGCATTAACTTACCTGCGACGACCAATATCCTCTTAGCCATTGTTTTAGGCTATCTTATCGGACAGATCTTTCGTCTATCTAAAGCCAGTGACGATCAGATTGTGGACAAAGACTTCATCTATCAACCCAAGACGGTGCGTCCCATTTTCTTATCCTTAGTTCTAGGGGTCAGCCTAAATCTTCTTTTGGTTCTTGGGAACCAATTTAATATTTTTCAGACTATCCGACAGTTCTTGGCTTCTCTAACGGTAAGTAGTCATCATCTCCTGTCCACCTTTGTCATGGGACTATTTAGTGGGCTATCTGCTTGGTTTGGTAATAGTCAAGCCTTTGCCTTGAACTCAATTGCGGATGATAACTTTGCTTTGGAAAATCTCACCTACGCTGTGACCCATCATTCAACGACAGGCATTCCTCATCTCTATACCTTGACCAATTTGTACCGCAGTTTTGGCATGGTGGCGGGAGTTGGTGCTGTCCTAGCACTTTTGGTTGCAATCTTATTGGTTTCACGAAGTCAAAAGGACAAGAAAGTCAGCCTCCTCAGTCTCTTTCCAAGTCTCTTTAACAATGGTGCTCCATTCATGGTCGGAATCCCGGTCCTTCTCAATCTGCTTTATGTGATTCCCTTTTTATTGATCCCCTTGGTGAATATGGGAATTGCAGCAGTGGCTTTGTGCTTCAAACTGATGCCAGCGGCTGTCTATCCAGTGCCAGATGGGACTCCTAGCCTTCTCTATGCCTTTATTGGAACGGGAGGAAGTCTGAGAGCCTTAGCTGTGAGTCTCCTTTGTTTTGCCGTCGATGTGCTCCTTTATCTACCATTTGTCCGTATGGGAAATCGTATTCGAAAAGATTTAAAAGTGAAAGGAGAAAGCGATGAAGCAATCTAAAAAAACAGCCATCGTCCTTACTTTGGTCAGTCTTTTCTTGATCGCTTTAGCCATTCCTTCTTATAGCTGGACTCGGACCAATGTTTCAAAAATTGAGAAATTTTATAATTCAAAATTGTCTCCCATCATCATGATTCCAGGAAGTTCCGCAACAGAGAATCGCTTTGATGGCTTGGTGACCAAGCTCAACCAAGACCGCCAAGGAACCAAACACAGCCTGCTCAAGGTCAAAGTTTGGAATGATGGGCATATCACCTATAGTGGAAGTATGGATGCCAAGGACAATGAGCCGGTAATTGTAGTTGGTTTTGAAAATAACAAAGATGGCTATAGCAACATTAAAAAGCAAGCCAAACTATTCAATCAAGCCTTCGAAGCCCTTCAAGAAAAATATAATTTTAATAATTTTAAGGGCTTGGGTCATTCCAATGGTGGCTTGATTTATACAGCCTTTATTGAAAATTATCTGGGAGATTATGATATCGATCTCAAGACCCTTATGACCATCGGAACTCCCTATAATTTCACGGAGACCAATATCAAGAATAAATCTGAGATGTTGGCCGATTTTATCAAGGGAAAAGAAGCCATCCCCAATACACTTCATATGTATTCAGTAGCAGGGACCATCACCTATGATTCAGATGAGTTGGTCCCAGATACCAGTGTTTCTGCTGGGAAATATATCTACCAAAACCAAGCAGCTAGCTACACGGAGATTACAGTGACGGGGGAAGATGCTCAGCACTCGGACCTTCCAACCAATGATGAGGTGGTTGCCTTGGTGAAAGAGCATATTGAAAGTCAAACGGATCGTAGAAAGAATCCGAATAAAGAAAACTAAGTGTGAAGAAGGGATTCCTTCCTCACTCTTTTTTTAGTATAATAAAGTTTAGTATGAAAATAGGGGAGAGTAAAGGAGATCAGATGAAAAGAAAACAATGGGTGCCCTTAGGGTTAGTGGCTTCGAGTATGGTCATGTTAACAGGATGTTACCAAAGATACCAACGTCAGTCCAGTCCTAAAAAAGAGGCTGCAACGAGCCAGACTTCAGCAAAAAAACAAGCGAAAAAAGCAGATAACAAACAATTATACCAGTCTGTTTTTTCAGACTACCAAAAGATTTTTGCCACTTCAAAAGAGTTAGATGCCATTTCCAAATTGAATGATGCATTAGCTAAAGAAGATCGGATGATCAATAGCTGGGTGATCGAGACTATCATCAATCAGCCAGAAGCTGTCCGCTATGCCTTTAAGGACTTAAATAACGATGGGGTAGATGAGATGATCATCGCCAATCAGCAGACTGATGGAAGCTACTTTGTGACAGGAGTTTATTACCTCAAGGACCAAAAACCGACTCTGCTAGCCGAAGGTTTTGTCGCTGGACACGGTGGAGCGCGCAATGCGACGACCCTCTATCAGGGAGGAGAAGTCTTAGAAGTCAGCTGGATGTCAGGAACTGGCCGTGGTGTAGCTGTGCTCTCACGGATAGAAAAGGCGCCTCAAGCCGCGACCAAAGTCCAGGAAGAAGAAGTCCAAGTACCGGGGTCAGATCTGAATGCCCTCTTTGGGAAATCGGATGAGGATAAACTGGATCTCAAGAGTTTCGATTGGCAAACTTTTGACAGCACACCATCGGCGGGAAACAGCCAAAGCCAGGAAAAAACGCCTTGGAATGCTGAAAAATCAGCAAAATTAGCAGAATTTATGAAGACCTGGGGTGAAAAGATGGGCCAACCCAACTACCAAAAAGGCATCGCTGGTGGTGATGTAGGACCAGACAACCTCTATACTCTAGGGGAAAATAGTAAGATGGATGCCATTTATACAGATACTGGTCAAGGAAATGCAAAATACCGCATCGTGGAACGCTATAGCAATTGGGACAAGTATCCAGATGTGCATAGTTATTTCTTTGCCATTACAGATACAGGAGAAGGCATTGTCTTTCATTCTCCAACGACCAATGGTGGGAAGATGTACCTAAAACCAACGGACAACAAGGAACTTCAAGAAGAATTTACACAGTTGCTTCATCAATAAAAAGAAGAATAAACCAGAAAAGGACTGTTTTTCTGGTTTTGTTTATTCAAATAATGAATAAAGATACAATATAAGAAATAATTTTTAGGACATAAAATATGTTAAAAACTAGTGATAATTAGCAGTGTATAGGCATTTGGAAACAGAAAATGTTTGACAATTAAAGGAAAATCATTTAAAATATATTCATTCTTTATTTATAGGAGAAAAAATATGAAAAAACTTCTTACAGCCGGTGTGGCTCTTTTGTCTGTTGCAACGTTAGCAGCATGTTCTGGTAAAACTGCTTCAGAATCATCAAGCAAAGATGCAAAAGCTTCTTCTAGCAAAGTAGAAAAATCATCTACTTCAGAAAGCAAATCAAGCAGTTCATCAAAATCATCTAAATCAGCAACCTCTTCTGTTGAAATTCCAGAAATTGTCTTGTTAACTGATGAAGAAATCGACAACGCCAAAACACTTGGTGATATGAAAACCATTTATGGAAAAATGATTGACAACTACACAAAATATGTCAAAGAGATTGGTGACAAGATCCCAGCATCTGGTAAAGATGCCTATAATAAGCAAGTAGATCCTGCGATACAATCTATGGAGACTGCAAGAAAAACATTTAACGATACACTTTCAGCTGCAGGTTCTGATGATACAGTTGTTCCTGAACAAGCTCGTAGTCAATTCGCACAACAATTGAAAAATGCTCGCGATATTGCCCAAAAAGCTCTTGAAGGTGCTTATCAATCAATTGCACCATTGCTCTCTTCATCAGCTGAATAATCAATAAAAAAATAGGTTAGGACTTGAAGTCCCAGCCTATTTTTGCTTTCTTACAAAAATGTAAGAAATAAAGGGGAAAATGTAAGGTTATGTTATGGTGAAAGCGTTTCAGTTTTAGTACAATAGATTTGTAAAAAACGATTGAAGCTTTTATCGAGCTAGAAAGGAACAGACCATGACCCTACTAGACGTTCAACATATCAAAAAAATTTACAAAACCCGCTTTCAAGGAACGCAGGTCGAAGCCTTAAAGGATATCCATTTTACCGTTGAGAAGGGGGAATACGTTGCTATCATGGGGGAATCAGGATCCGGGAAATCGACCCTTCTCAATATCCTAGCCATGCTGGACCAGCCGACGGAAGGGCGGGTCTACCTAAATAGCATAGATACCTCAACCATCAAGAACAAGGATGCCTCGAGCTTCCGTCGGGAAAAACTAGGCTTTGTCTTTCAAGACTTCAACCTGCTCGATACCTTGTCTGTCAAAGATAATATCCTCTTACCTCTGGTCCTTTCTCGCAGACCAGTCAAGGAAATGATGAGCAAGGTGGATAGCGTGAGTCGGGAGTTGGGCATTCACCAGCTCTTAGAAAAATACCCTTACGAAATCTCTGGTGGTCAAAAGCAACGGGTGGCCGTAGCGCGGGCCATCATCACCTCACCAGAAATCCTCCTGGCTGATGAGCCAACAGGGGCGCTGGATTCTAAGTCTTCAGCTGCTTTGCTGGACGTCTTTGAAGATATCAATAGCATGGGGCAAACCATTCTCATGGTGACCCACTCAACCGCAGCAGCAGCGAGGGCTAAGCGCGTTCTCTTTATCAAGGATGGGATCCTTTACAATCAGATCTTCCGCGGGGAAAAGACAGAGCATCAGATGTTCCAAGAAATCTCGGATACCCTGACGGTCATGGCGGGTAAGGAGGATCATGATGTTTAAATTAACAAGTAAATTAGCTCTTTCCAACCTCAAACAAAATCGCAAGCTCTATTACCCTTTCGCTATAGCTGTCATTTTAACGACCATGATCCTCTATAGCTTTATCGCCTTGTCATTGACCCCTCATTTAGAGGATTCTTACGGAGGGGGATCGGCGAGAACTGTTCTTGGTTTTGGCAGTTTCGTCGTCCAGCTGGTCGTCATCATTTTGGTGGCTTATGCCAATGGCTACGTCATGAAAAATCGTTCCAAAGAACTGGGCTTGTACAGTGTTCTGGGGATGGAGAAGAAGCACCTCCTCGTCATGACCTTATGGGAATTGCTTATCGTCTATATCCTCACAGTTGGCGCGGGACTGGGTTTGGGACTCTTATTTGATCCCTTGATTTTTGCCTTACTCCTAAAATGTATGGGTCTACCAGTCGTCATTCAATCAACCTTCCAGATAGGGGCTGTTCTTAACACTTTACTTGGGTTAGCCTTAGCTTTTGGCCTCATTCTCTTGTTGAATTCTTTACGCCTTTTGCGCTACAGTTCCCTCCACCTCATGCAACAAAAGAAAGCAGGAGAGAAGAAGGGAAGATTCTTGCTGGTCCAAACTCTGTTAGGTCTAGGTCTCTTAGGAATTGCTTTCTATTTGGCGCTCACTGTTGAGCGTCCAGTTGCGGCCGTCCAAAGATTCTTTATTGCTGTCATCTTGGTCATTCTGGCGACTTATCTCTTATTCAACGCAGGATCGATTACCTTCTTAAGAATTCTTAAAGGTCGGAAACCCTACTATTACAAGCCGGAGAATTTTATCTCTGTTTCCAACTTAATAGCTCGGATGCGAAAAAATGCAGCGGGTCTTGCGACCATTAGTATTCTTTCCACCATGGTCTTGGTCACCTTAACCGGGTCGCTCAATCTCTTTATTGGAGGGCAGAATTACCTAGATACTATGTACCCTTCGGACTACAATTTTAGTGTGGGACATATGCCTTCAGATGCTGAAACAGAACCGGTTATTGAGGAGGTTCAAGCGCAAATTAAGAAAGTGGCCGATGCAACCCATCTGTCCGATTATCAGGTGGCACAGACAACATACTGGTCGGCTGAAATTCGAAAGATTGATGGAAGGATCTTAGAGGTGTATGACCAGTCTGATCAAGAAACTGGTCAGGAATTGAAGACAGAAGGAGTAGTCTACTTTTTTGATCAGGCGACTTATGAGCAACTGACCGGTCAAAAAGTTGAGCTTGGGGAAAATGAAATCCTAGCCTATGGGTATCAATATCCTGGAAGATTAGACGCGCAATTAGAAATCAATGGGAAGACCTTCACGATTAAAGAAAAACTAGACTCCAATTTTATCCAAGGAAAACTCCCTCAAGCCGACCTGTTTCAACACCAAATGGGCTTGTATCTTGTCCTCCCTGACTTGAACCAACTGGGACTAAAAATTGATAAAAATTTGGAATTCTCTATTAGTGCTAAAAATAAAGAAAACCAAGATTTTATAGCTGGAATGGCCAAAGAGCTTAATTCGACAGACAAAATGAGTCAATATGGTGCGACTTTGTTTGGTGGGGTTGATCGATACAGCATGGAGAAGGAGTGGCGTGAATCAGCAGGGACAATCCTCTTTATTGGGATTTTCCTATCGGTGATCTTTCTATTGTCTACGGTACTCGTCATTTACTACAAGCAGATTTCAGAGGGCTATGAGGACCGGGATAATTTTGTGATCTTGCAACAAGTAGGGTTGGACCAAAAGCAAACGGCCACCACCATTCGCAAACAGATTCTCACTGTCTTTTTCCTTCCTTTATTCTTCTCCTTCCTCTACCTAGGTGTGGCCTACAAGATGATTGCAAAGATCGTTGCCCTCTTAGGAGCAACCAATGCGGGCTTGGTCCTTCAAACGACTCTTTCTATCTGCGCTGTCTTTTTCATCTCCTATATTCTCGTCTTTCTTCTGACTTCTAGAAGTTATCGGAAGATTGTCGTGAGATAGCGGTTGAGTCTATATAAGATTGGGAAATGAAAAAGCCGATAAGTAGACAAACTGTTTTTTACATAGAACAAGCCAAGTGTTGCAGAAAGAATTATAATAATGTATATTATTAAGCTTATTTAAACAAATACCGAAACTTTCCGCCGTGAGAAAAGTGCTAGAAATAATAGTATTTCTAGCACTCGGGAGTTTTGGAACCTTAGGTCCAAAACTAAGTTATGGAACTTCCTGGATTGCTGAAATCATCCACTGGATAATTTCACCTAACGTCCGTACTCACCTAAGGAAAGTTTCAAAGATAGGTATTTCCTTAATCAAAAAACACCGAGGATTTTATCCCCGGTGTTTTCTATCACGATTATTTCACGTGTTTTGCAAGTTCTTCTTGCGCTTTTTTGTTTGATTCTTCTTTTTCTTTCAACCAATTCTTATAAGCTTTTTCGTAGTCAGCAGTTGTGACTGTCTTATCTTGAAGTTTTTGGTATTTGAAGAAGCTTGTTTCACCTTTAATACCAATTGCAGAATTTGCTGCTGAGAATGGCGTTACCTTCGTGATAGATGGAACTCCACCCTTAGAGTAGATTGGAAGAACCATGGCGTTTTCTGTCAACCAAGCTTGGGCATCAGCATATTTTTCATAACGTGCATTGGTATCCAATTTTTCAGCATTGGCAGCATCCAACAATGCTTTGTATTCGTTCAAACCAATTTTCTCGATGAGCGCTTGGTCTTTCTTAGGATCAAGTCCCATACCAGTCAAGGTTGAACCATCAGTTGGGTTTAAGATATCCAAGTAAGTAGATGGATCTTGGAAGTCAGGTCCCCAACCTGTGATATCCATATCAAAGTCTTTTTGATCTGGTGATTGGGCGAAGTAAGTAGCGTTGTCTGCATCGTCTGTAGACAATTTTTGTACATCGATCACGACATTGTCTTTACCAAGGGCCGCTTCGATTGAGCTCTTCATAGAGTCTGCTTGTTGGACAAGAGCATTAGAAGATTGGTCTACAACATAGTCGATATGGATTGGGAATTGAACACCTTGTGATTGCAATTCAGCCTTCGCTTTTTCAAGTTCCGCTTTGGCTTTATCGGCATTATGCAAGCTATCTTGAGCATCAGCAAAGCTAACACCATTCCACTCATCTCCTGTTGCGGCAAGTTTTTCTTCAACGAGAGTACCGAAGTCTTTCCCGCCTGCTTGGACAAATGTTGGTGGAACTAAAAGGGTACGAAGAGTTTTTGATGCTCCGTCTTTCCCGTTAACTTGAGCGCTGTAGGAAGTTCTGTCTAAAGCAAAGTTCAAAGCTTGACGGAAGTTTTTGTTTTGAAGAGCTGTCTTAGTACTGTTCTTTTGCTCATCAGACGTCTTCTTCGTATGGCCGTAGTTTTGACGGTTAACGTTGAAGTAAGCGTAGTAAACAGTAGAATCTTGAGGTGAATAAACGATGTTATCCTTGAATTTCTTCTCAATCGTGCTATAAGTTGAGCTAGTTGGGAAGAGACGAGCAGTAGATAGGTTCCCATCTGAGAAGTTACGAGCAAGGTAGTCTTGGTCTGATCCATCGAAGTAAGTTAATTTAACGGTATCGATGTGAACATTTTTCTTGTCGTAGTATTCAGGGTTCTTTTCCAACTCGATTTGTGATTTTGAAGTGAAAGATTTCAAAATATAGGCACCATTGTAGAGGATCCCATTTGGTTTCACGCTACCAAAGTCTTTCCCAGCTGATTCCAAGAATTTTTCATTAACCGGCATCATGGTAGAAGTGGTCAATTTAGAATTCCAGAAAGATTCTGGTTGGTTCAAAGTATATTGAAGAGTATGATCGTCAACAGCTTTGACCCCAACAGTTGAGAAGTCTTTGGTTTTCCCGTTTACATAGTCATCCAAGCCTTTGACTGAGTTTTGAACCAAGTAAAGAGCATCCGATTTTTTATCTGCTACGTATTTTAGAGATGTCACGAAATCTTTTGCAGTGACGTCAGCGTATTCATTTCCTTCTGAATCATACCACTTCGCGTCTTTTCGAAGCTTGTAAGTATAAGTCAGACCATCTTTTGAAACGGACCAGTCCTCAGCAAGAGCAGGCACTAGGTTACCGTATTGATCGTTTTCAAACAAACCATCGACCAAGTTGGTTGTAATGTCGCTTGTAGTTGAACGATTTGAAGTCAAATAGTTCAAGGAATCAGGGTCTGTACCATACACGTAGTTGTAGGTAGTCCCTTTTGACGCATTAGAAGATGAGCCACATGCAGCAAGGAAAAGCGTTGAAGCCGCGGCGACACCTGCTAAAAGAGCAAGCTTCGATTTTTTCATATTCGTGTCTCCTTTTGAATAATTTTAATTATTATACTCCAATCAATCTACAAAATAAAGTGTTTTTTGAACTTTTTTTGTATATTTACACACCCGTATACAGTAAAACCCCTGATTTTAAGGGATTTTTAAGGAATAAAAAATTTTTAAAAAAAATTACTATTATGCTTTACATACTAGTCGAGAAAGAGTATACTGATAGTGAAAAGACTAGTATGTAAAACAAACTAGTAAAGAATGTGAAGAAAGAGGTGAGAAGGATGAAAGAGTCCCAATTACTAAAGGGAGTCTTGGAGGGCTGTGTGCTGGAGATTATTTCCAAAAAGGCCATCTATGGCTATGAATTGATCCAAAGTCTCAAAGAGATGGGATTTGATAAGATTGTCGCTGGGACTATTTATCCCCTACTTCAAAAATTAGAAAAACAAGGGGTCATTCATGGGGAAATGAGGCCGTCTCCAGATGGTCCCGATCGCAAGTATTTTTCACTCAGTGATGCTGGAGGAGAGCGTTTAGGGGAATTTTGGGACCAGTGGCAGGAACTGGTCACGAAAGTAGAACGTATCAAGAAGGAGGGAGAAGAATGATAGAAAGTTATACAGAAAAAATGTCGGATGAATTGATTCATCTAAACAAAGAGGATCAAGCCTATGTGAAAAAAATGGTGGCCTATATTGGGGCCAAGTCCTATTTTTATGATGATGAAGCGCTCGGTGAACAACTCTACAATATGGTTTGCGATCTGAAAGTTGCTGAAAAAGAAGGCATTCGGGCGGTGGATTATTTTGGAAAGGATCCACGGGCTATGGTGGATCAAGTTCTTTCAGACTTGCCTAAACGCTCATTAGGATCTTATGTGGGACTCGTCTTCCTACTTGGAGTGATCTTGGTTGGCATGCGTTATTTAATGGATTTTACCTGGATGACACCACTGAAAATCGAACCCTTGACCTATGTTGTCATTCTACTTAATTTCTTGGTGTTCAGCCAGTTCATCACGTGGCTTTGGTCCAAACAGAGCTATGGAGAAATAAAGTGGTCTTGGGCTACTTTTATCAGTGTGATCAGCCTGATGGTGTTTCTGAACATCGTACGACTATTTTCGATCTATTTTGGCCACATTGGAAGTCTCTTCTTATCAGATGGTTGGGCGATTGTTCTCTCTGTCCTAGTCTTACTTGGGTTTGCAGTTATGGCCTATAGAAGCAGGGAGCGTTTGATGACGAGTCTACTAGTCATGGGCCTGACTTTCCTAGTTACTGGATGCTGGATGCGTCTCGTGAATCAGGAAACTGCTCATTTAATAGGCTGGCTCCTTCCTCTCATGGGACTAGTCCTGACCCTTGTTGTATTTTGTCTCCAAAGAAAGAAGGAAGAAGCATGAAATCAGCAATGTATTTTGAAGAAACGCAGGCCTTGATGCAAACCTTTAGCCAGGAGGATCAAGTTTATTTCCAAGATCTCTGGGATTATTTCAATCTTGCAGGTTTTTTATATGAGGAGAAGGCCTTAAGAGAGCAGGTCTATAATTTAGCGGTAGATTTTTCGCAAGCAAGCGGAGATGACCTCACGGCAAAGGATTATTTTGGTCTCGATCCAAAGGGGATGGCAGACCAAATCATCGAAAATATGCCCAAAGAAACGACGCGGTCTGTTCTAAAATATGGGGCTATCTTTTCAGGTATTGTGATTTTTTATCGCCTCTTAAGTGATTTTGCTTCTCAAGCGGTCCTTGTGCTCAAGCCACTAGTCTATTTAACCGACATCATTTTGGGACTCCTAGCTGTTGGGATCATCTTCTATCTCCTTCGTCGTCTCATTTTTGCGGAGGAAAAAACGAAAAAAGCAATTTATGTAGCATTTGTTCTGGTATTAGGGATCTATTTTTTCAGTGAAATAGTGGGAGTTCGCTTCTTGCCTGCTTTTGCTTGGTTAGCGGTTCCTAGTCCTTGGGATACTCTTCTCATGACAGGGGCTAGCGGGGCTCTCATTCTTTGGCAATGGAAAGAAGAGTTTGGACGAGCTTTCATCTTTCCTATCATCGCCTTTTTAGTGGTTGGATTCCTACATCGCTGGACCTTGGCACAAGGAGTTCAGAATCTTGGTATGACGGTTCTTCTGCCCACAGTGATCATCGTCTTTGGGCTAGTTATTTATTATTGGTTTACGATTCGTGCTTTGAAAAAGAATAGGACGGAAAGTGATAAATAGTAAGAAAAGGGGGGCTGGGACAAAAGTCCTAGCCTCTCAATTGTTTTTGGATTGTCAAGCAAGACGCAGTAGTTGAGTGCTCAAAGCACTGCTTTGAGGTGGTAGATAGGACTTGCTAAGCAAGTTTCCTAAGTAGTTGTTCGCTTTTCAAGTTCCAAAGATGCCCTACTCAACTGTGCGGAGGTGGGACGACGAAATCGAATTCTGACGAATGACCGATTTCTGTTCCACTCTCTTTCTTGTTTAAGTATGATAGAATAAACTCATTAGATGGGAGAATATACATGAATCTATTTCGAAAAAAGGGACTTGGGCAAGTACACCCAGGTCTAAATCGCCATTTACGATTGTGGGATTTGATTATTTTAGGAATCGGTGCCATGGTGGGGACAGGGATCTTCACGATTACGGGGACTGCAGCAGCGAATTTAGCTGGTCCAGCCTTGATCATTTCAATTGTGATTGCGGCTTTTTGCGTTGGCTTATCTGCCCTCTTCTTTGCTGAATTTGCATCCCGCATTCCTTCAACTGGTGGAGCCTATAGCTACCTCTATGCCATCTTTGGAGAGTTTCCAGCCTGGATTGCAGGTTGGTTGACCGTGATGGAATTCATGACAGCCGTATCAGGTGTGGCCTCAGGTTGGGCTGCTTATTTCAAGGGATTGTTGGCCAATCTTGGCTGGCGTCTGCCGACGGCTTTAAATGGGACTTTTGATCCAGCTGCGGGAACTTATGTGGATCTCTTACCTATTTTGGTCATGGTCCTCGTCACAGCCTTGGTCCTTATGAATGCAAAAGCCGTCTTACGCTTCAATTCCTTGCTGGTCTTACTCAAGTTCTCAGCTCTTACCTTGTTTATTCTTGTCGGGATTTTTCACCTAAACCCTGGCAACTGGGGAAACTTTGCCCCTTATGGCTTTGGCGAAATTTATGGTGGTCAAACAGGGATTATGGCTGGCGCTTCGCTCATGTTCTTTGCCTTTCTTGGTTTTGAGTCCATTTCAATGGCGGTCGATGAAATCAAGGAACCACAAAAGAACGTTCCTCGCGGCATTGTCCTTAGTCTTTTGATCACAACGGTTCTTTATATCTTGGTTACCCTGGTTTTGACCGGCATGGTTCCTTTTAAGAAGTTAAATGTAGAGGATGCGGTTGCCTTTGCCCTCCGTCAGGTAGGAGCTAGCTGGGCAGGGAATTATGTATCGTTGGTCGCTATTTTGACCCTGATTACCGTCTGCATTTCTATGACTTTTGCCCTCTCACGGATGATTTACAGTTTGGCGCGAGATGGCCTTTTGCCAAAAGCGATGAAACAGCTCGATCCTAAAACCAGAATCCCAAAAAATGCGACCCTGGTCGCTGGAGTAATGGCTGCCATTGCTGGTGGAGTTTTTCCGCTAGCTAGTATCGCTTCCTTTTTAAATATCTGTACCTTGGCTTACCTGGTTATGTTGGCCTTTGCCCTCTTGAAATTGCGCAAGGAACACGGTGCTCCTGGACCTGGTGAATTTAAAACGCCTTTGGTTCCGGTCTTGCCAATTCTATCGATTGTGGTCTGTGTGTCCTTTATGACCCAGTATTCTCTATCGACCTGGCTGGCCTTTGGAGTTGCTCTCTTGATTGGGATAGGAATTTATTTTGGCTATGGGTATCGCCATTCAGAAGAACATAAATAAAAGATGAAAGCTAGAGTAGAAGAACTCTGGCTTTTTGTATAGGGAAAGCTCTTTTTTTGGTATAATAAAGGGAGAAAGTTAAATAGATAACAAAGGAGAACACCATGACATTTGAAGAGATTTTAAATAATAGTAATCATAAATTTCTTTAATGAATTCCACATAGAGTTCTGGTTTCTTAAAATTATATTTTATAGAGTTCGTCTACATTTCTTATTGTTTCACTCTAGAATAATTGGTAGAGGGTTATAATAGAATTATATTTTCGAAAAGTCGAAGTAGTTATAAATATTTATAAAAGTATAAGAAAGTAAAAGATAAGATTGAAAAATGAATAGGAGGTTATTATGAGATTCATTATTTCTTTTATCACATTTTGTGGTTTAGTTGGTGTTTGGTATTTTATAAAAAAACAACCTAATATAAAATATCGAAACATTTCGGCTTTGATCTCTTTAATTAGTTTTGTTATATTTGGTTTATTCTTTCGAGAAGATAAATCTCAACAAGGTTCGGTCAGATCTGTTGTTAGTTCAAGCAGTTCGTCTTTGAATTTATCTACAACAACTCAGGCATCTTCCTCGATATTAGAAGTGAGTTCATCAAGCGAATCAGCTTCGATATCAAATCAATTTAATGATGAAGAGTTTCAAAAATATGCTAGTCAATTTCAGAATAAATTGAATGAGTTGGTAAAAGAAACTGGGCAAGTTTATAGTGCTACAGGGAGAGGTCTTATACTATATCTGACTGTTCCACAAGACTTTAAATATAATTCAAAAGATAATATTCAAGAATTTGCTGATAAAGTGTTGCAGGTCAAGAATGAAACTTTTCCTGTTTGGCTTGTTGAAAATGGCTATTCTGCACAAGATGTAAGTATTCGTCTACACATTAAGACAGAAGATGGAACGGTACTCGCAAAAGAAAAGTTATCGGGAATAATGAAAGTTACGAAGTAAAAAATCAAATTAAGCAAACCTACCTCAAAAATGTTGGCTGATCTGTCTATTAAAAATGAAATAAGTCATCTTATTAATTTGCTAAAAAATAAATACATATTTTGGTTCTTCTAGTTTTGATAGAAGAAAAATTAAAATGTTAGTTTTTGTTAGTATGTGTTATTTTTCGAAGAAAACCGAAAATTTTATCTAGGTTTTCACAATATGTGATATAGTTTTTTTGAAACTATTTTTATATAGACTTTGAACTAATTAATTCTTGACATTGGAGTACGTGGAATTTACTTGGAAAATAAAAAAACGCTGATTTTACGACGTTTTTAACCTATTTAGAATTTACTTGGAAAATAAAAATTATGGAAGATAAAGATTTAAAAAAGTTATTAGAATTATTGAATAAAAATGAAGATGAAATTATTGAATACAAAGTTAATAATAAAGATCATGATCGTATAGGCAAATATATATCAGCTTTAGCTAACTCAGCAGCAATGTTAGGTCAGCAATTCTCATACTTAATTTGGGGGGTTAATGATGTTTCAAAAGAAATTATTGGTACAAAATTCTATCCAAAAACTGAAAAACATGCACAGGGTGAGCCGTTTATTACTTGGTTAGAAAGGATGCTTGATCCTCGTATCACAATTCGTTTTGAAGAATATGATATCGAACAAAAACATGTTGTCGTTTTAGTCATCCACATGAATGCTGGTAGACCTGTTGCTTTTAGCGGTAGTCGATACATTAGAAGTGGATCTTCATTAAAAAACTTAAAGGATTATCCTGAAAAGGAAAGAGAACTGTGGAAATCCTTTGAATCGCGATCATTTGAAAGAGAGTATGCAAAAACCGCATGTACATTTGAAGAAATTAAAGAATTGATTGATGTTAATTCCTATTTGAAAATGATGGGATACTTTGAAGATTCAAACGATGAAGAGATAATTTTTCATATGATAGAAGATGGTGTGATAGAATCTTCTGGAAAAACTTTCAATCTAACCAATATGGGAGCATTTACATTCGCAAAAAATCTTAAAAATTTTGAAAATTTATCTGCTCATGCTTTACGAGTAATTAGATATGCCGGTAATAATAAACTAAGTGCAGTAGCTGATAATACAGCTAGTAAAGGAGCTGCCGTTGGTTTTGAAGGTTTACTAAAATTTATCAATGGTCATTTACCTCGTAATCCTGAAACGTTAAAAGATAATGGACAAATCACTTCTGATACAGATTATCCTCCTCTGGTTATACGTGAAATAGTTGCAAACCAAATAGTACATCAGGATTTTTCTGTAAAAGGTAGCTCACCAACAATTGAAATATTTGATAATAGAGTAGTATTCACAAATCCTGGATCTCCTCTTAATCGTCCTGAAAGATTGCTTGATATGCCTCCTTACTCTCGAAATGAAGCTTTAGCTGAACTATTTCGAAAGATGCATTTAGTAGAGTCTCGTGGTAGCGGTATAGATAAGATTATCTTAACGTTGGAATTAAATCACTTACCTGCTCCGGATATAGCTGCTAAGGATAATTATACTGTTGTTACTTTACATCAACGACGAACAATCCAAGAAATGGGGAATAGAGAAAAAATAAATGCTATTTATTATCATTCTGCATTACTCTACATAGAAGATAATTTTATGACAAATAGTACACTAAGAAAAAGATTCGGATTGACAAATAAACAATCATCTATCGCTTCTAAACTCATTGCTCTTGCGTTAGAAAATGACAAAATAAAAATTTATGACGAAAACGCTGGAAAAAAGAATATGCAGTATATTCCATACTGGGGCATTAGTTACAATAATAACTCTACTCCAATTTCCTCAAAATAAACGCTAATAAGGGATTTCACAAGTTCAAACATGATTTGAACCACAATTTAAAACCTTTTTAATAATAGTTTACCTAATGATGTTTTTTGAAAGGAATATAAAAATTTCAGAAGTAAAAAAAGATGGCAGTACAGTATATTGTGCTAGTATGTATTTAGAAATAGATTAGATAACTGGAAAAAGGTGAAAACTAGTATAACTGCCCAAACTAGAAAAGAACAAAATTAAATGATAAAACCTAGCAAAAAAATTTAAATATAAATTCAGTTACATTACTGAGTTAGTGTAGATATAACATTATTAGGAACCAGCTGATTTATGGCCAGATACATTTAAATTAACTGTAAAACCATAGACCTTAAAATATAACGAAATCACAATTGTATAACATTTAGTTCTTATTATAAAAGAGCCATGAATGCTCTTTAGGTTCACAAAAAGGTGAACAAAATACAATGAATATGTTTTACGAGTTCATAAAGTTCATCATATCAATATTAAATTACATCAAAGGAGAACACCATGACATTTGAAGAGATTTTACCAGGATTAAAGGCCAAGAAAAAATATGTACGAACAGGATGGGGTGGAGGAGAAAACTATGTCCAATTGTTTGATACCATCGAGCAAAATGGAGTGGCTCTGGAAGTGACACCTTATTTCCTCATTAACGTGTCTGGTGAAGGCGAAGGCTTTTCCATGTGGAGTCCAACTCCCTGTGATGTTCTAGCGACAGATTGGGTGGAAGTCCATGACTAAACGGGTCTTGATTACAGGCGTGAGCTCCGGGATTGGTCTGGCGCAAGCTCGTTTGTTTTTAGAAAAGGGCTACCAGGTCTATGGGGTGGATCAGGGAGCTGATCCCCAGTTGCCAGGTGAGTTTCACTTCTTACAGCTAGACTTAACCTTGGATTTGACGCCGATTTTTGACTGGTGTCCTGAGGTAGATGTCTTGTGCAATACAGCTGGAGTATTGGACGATTATAAACCGCTTCTGGAGCAAAGCGCTCAGGAGATTCAGGAGATTTTTGAGATTAACTATGTGACTCCGGTGGAGCTGACACGGCATTATCTGACTCAAATGTTGGAGAAGAAGCGAGGTATCATCATCAATATGTGCTCCATTGCATCTATTCTAGCTGGTGGAGGCGGTCACGCTTATACTTCCTCCAAGCATGCTCTAGCGGGCTTTACCAAGCAGTTGGCCCTGGATTATGCAGAATCTGGCATTCAAGTCTTTGGGATCGCTCCAGGTGCTGTCAAGACTGGCATGACTGCTGCGGACTTTGAACCCGGTGGCTTAGCAGACTGGGTAGCCAGTGAAACACCTATCAAACGCTGGATTGAGCCAGAAGAAGTGGCAGAAGTCAGTTTCTTTTTGGCCAGTGGGAAGGTATCTGCCATGCAGGGACAAATCTTGACCATTGATGGTGGTTGGAGTTTGAAGTAGGAGGAATTGATGGAAATCAAAAAACACTTTGGTGTCTACGGCATTTGCTATGAGAATGGGAAACTTCTCTGTATTGAAAAAACAAGAGGCCCCTATCAACATCGTTTTGATCTACCGGGTGGTAGTCAGGAACTCGGTGAGGGGTTGACAGAAACCCTTAAGAGAGAAGTTCTGGAAGAGACGGGTTATACGCTTAGCCGTTACTTAAATCCTAGGATTTATGACGTGCTGGTTCAAGAAGAGGGGCAAGACTTCGCTGTACATCATACCATGGCCTTTTATGATGTAGTGCTCGATTTCGAGAGCTCTCAAAAATCCCTTCCTCATGAAGTTCTTGATGGAAGTAATGATTCAGCAAATGTTATTTGGCTGAATTTGGAAGAAATTACCGAAGAAAATGCCTCGCCTTTAGTATTAAAAGTGAAGGCAGAGTTACGAGGATTTCCAGAATTAGAACGGATAAGTTATAGGAATTGGAAGGTAAAATAGAGGGATAATGGAACTATTTAAAACATGGAAGAAAAATATGGTTCTCTATGGTCTTAAATCTCAAATTGGAACTGTATACCGAAACAGTGATGGGACAACAAGTTTTTATGATATTGGGAATTTTCTATACTTAGCAGGGGAGCTAAATTCTAGATTTTGGGAAGATTTTGTTAGGCAATATGGTTTAGATTATAAGATTATTATTTCAGAAGACACTAAGTGGCAAGATTTTCTGCATCAGAAACTGGAGCTAATTTCTTTTGCTCGCTATTCTTTTAAAGATAAGGCAAATTTTCAAGTTGAATTTCTAAATGATCTAGTTAGTCAGTTAGAGAAAGGTTACAATATTGTGCCTATTGATAATCGTATTTATAACTGCCTTTCTGAGGAAGAATGGTCACAAGATTTACAAGGGGATTTTAAATCCTATCAGGATTTTGCTTTAAAAGGTGGATTTGGCTTTGTGATTCTTAAAAATAAAGAACTGATTGCTGGGATTTCCTCAGGCTTAGTTTACCAAGGAGCAGTTGAAGTGGAAGTTGTAACTAGACCAAACGAACAAGGAAATGGATTTGCTAAAAAGCTTGGTGCTGCAATGATTCTAGAGAGTTTAAATAGAGATATGTTTCCACTTTGGGATGCTCATAACGAGGCTTCCAAAAAAGTAGCAGAATTTTTAGGATATGAGTTAGTTGAACCTTATGAAGCTTTTGAACTAGAGGAAAGTGTCGTATTCGTATAATGATATCTGATATTGTATCTTTTAAGACAAGGTGAATGAACATGCAAAATCAACTAGCTCTTAGTGGCGAAAAAATTGTTGAAAAAGTTTATCCCCATTTATTGCACCACGTCGGCTTGATTCGTGGGGAATACTTGTTGAGAGAAATAAACCAAAACATACTATTACCAAATTGTAAGCAATTTGTGAAAGATTATCTAGACACTATTTGTCATTTGTACTCAGATGAAGAAGTCTGGTATCGCTTTTCAGAGTTAACAAATGCAGAAGCAAATAGTCTAGACGGGACTAAAGAGTATTTTGACGAACGCCACTCATTATTTGGATATAGAGGGGCTAGGCGTTTGTTGGCGTGTCCAGATGAATTTCAGGCTGAGACAAATGTTGTTACAGAAGTTTTTCAAACCAATCCCAATCTGTCTGTTATTTTTCCTTTTGTCAATGATGCCGAACAATTAAAACAAGCTATTACAGTATTGCGTCAGTATGGTTTTACCGGTAAAGTCGGCACGATGATTGAATTACCATCAGCTTATTTCGACTTGGACAGGATACTGGAAACTGGTATTTCAAAGATTGTAGTTGGAATGAATGATTTAACTTCTTTTATTTTTGCGACTGTGAGAAACAGTCAATGGCATGATATGGAAAGTCCAATTATGTTAGATATGTTGAGACAGATGCAGGATAAAGCAAGGAAGAACAAGATTGATTTTGCTGTAGCAGGCTATCTGAATACTTCTTTCATACAAAAAATGAATCAGATGGGTATCGAATGTATTCTCCATTACAGCTCTATTCCAGAGATTTTTGATTTAGAAATTGACCATCCAGACCATCTTAAACATATAAAAGAAGAAAGTAAAAAATTACAAAGGAGAACCCATGACACCTCAAGAAATGTGGAATGCCTACAAGCAAATCAACCCCTCTATCGGAGATGAGATAGACGCCTGGGCTTTTGGAGCGGAACCAGACCTTTTAGCGTTACTGGTCTTTAAAGGCGAAAAAACAGCAACAGCCTCAGCTTACGACCTCTACGCATTAGAGGACGAACCCCTTCCCCAAGAAGGGACTTTTGATGTCATTTTAGACAGTCAAGATCAGGCTGTCTGCATTGTTGAAGTTACAAAGGTTTCTGTTCAGCCTTTCAAACAGGTTTCAGCTGACCATGCCTACAAGGAAGGTGAGGGAGACAAATCTCTAGCTTATTGGCGTCAGGTTCATGAAGACTTTTTCACAGACTGTTTAGGAGAAGCGGGACTAACTTTTACACCTGATAGCAAGGTGGTTTTAGAAGAATTTCGCAAGATTTATCCATTATAGATACGCTCTCCATTTAGGAGAGTCACATTGAAGACAAAATTAATTTGAAAACTTTCCTTAGGTGAGTACGGACGTCAGCGAACTTCCTCGAAGTTCCATGACTTAGTTTTGAGCCTAAGGTCTCAAAACTCCCGAGTGCTTGAAATGATCGTATTTCAAGCACTTTTCTCACAGCGGAAAGTTTTAGTATATTTTTGATTAATTTTTAAAATTAAAACTATTATTACTTATTTGTTGAGTAACGTTACTTATCTTACTAAAAAATAGTTTGTCTACATTCGAGCTTCCCTTATAGGAGAGTTTTTTGGTTTGGGTCTTATTTTCCAAAAGGGCTAAAAAATGGTATAATGTAAGCGATATTGTACAGAAAAGAGAAATGTTATGCCAAATTATGCCATTATTTTAGCAGCGGGGAAAGGTACCCGTATGAAATCAGATCTGCCTAAGGTTCTTCACAAGGTTGCTGGGATCTCTATGTTGGAACATGTTTTCCGTAGTGTTGGAGCCATCTCACCTGAGAAGACTGTAACGGTTGTGGGCCACAAGGCGGAATTGGTGGAGCAAGTATTAGCTGGACAAACAGAATTTGTTAAGCAAACAGAGCAATTAGGAACTGGTCATGCGGTAATGATGGCAGAGCCAGTCTTGGAAGGTCTTGAAGGGCATACTCTTGTCATCGCAGGTGATACTCCTTTGATTACAGGTGAAAGCCTCAAACACTTGATTGACTTTCATATCAACCACAAAAATGTGGCAACCATTTTGACAGCCGAAGCAGCTAATCCATTTGGCTATGGTCGGATTGTCCGCAATGACAATGCGGAAGTGCTTCGAATCGTCGAGCAAAAAGATGCGACAGATTTTGAAAAGCAAATCAAGGAAATCAATACAGGAACTTATGTCTTTGACAATGCACGCCTCTTTGAAGCTTTGAAAAATATAAACACTAACAATGCCCAAGGTGAATACTATATCACGGATGTCATCGGTATTTTCCGTGAAGCTGGTGAAAAAGTTGGGGCTTATACGCTCAAAGACTTTGATGAAAGTCTCGGGGTTAACGACCGCGTTGCCCTTGCAACAGCAGAAGGCATCATGCGTCGTCGCATTAACCAAGCCCACATGGTCAATGGGGTGAGCTTTGTCAATCCGGATGCGGCCTATATCGATGTCGATGTTGAGATCGCACCAGAAGTGCAAATCGAAGCCAATGTTACCTTAAAAGGACACACAAAAATTGGGGCTGAAACAGTCTTAACCAATGGAACCTATATTGTGGACAGTGAAATTGGGGCAGCTGCTGTCATCACTAACTCTATGATTGAAGAGAGCACGGTAGCTGATGGCGTGACGGTAGGACCATACGCTCATATTCGTCCAGGATCTAGCCTCGCCAAAGATGTCCATATTGGAAACTTTGTTGAAGTCAAAGGTTCGTCTATTGGCGAAAATACCAAAGCGGGTCATTTGACCTACATCGGCAACTGCCAAGTCGGCAGCAACGTCAACTTTGGGGCAGGAACTATCACTGTGAATTATGATGGCCAACACAAGTTTAAAACGACGATTGGAAACAATGTCTTTGTCGGATCCAATTCGACGATTATTGCGCCAGTTGAATTAGGCGACAATTCCTTAGTCGGTGCTGGATCAACCATTACCAAGGATGTACCAGCTGATGCGATTGCGATTGGTCGTGGCCGTCAAGTGAATAAAGAAGAGTATGCCCTTCGCTTGCCACACCATCCTAAAAATAAATAGGAGATTCTCATGCAATTTGAAGAAAAAACCATTGAGCGCAAGGAGATTTATCAGGGACCGATTTTCCAAGTGGTCACTGATCAAGTAGAACTACCCGCTGGAAAAGGCCAAGCGCAGCGTGATTTAATCTTCCATAATGGAGCAGTAGCGGTTTTGCCGATCACAGAAGATGGGAAAACGATCTTGGTCAAGCAGTACCGTAAGGCGATTGAAAGGACCTCGGTGGAGATTCCAGCAGGGAAGTTAGAAAAGGGAGAAAACGCAGACCCTAAAGCGGCTGCTCTGCGCGAATTGGAAGAAGAAATTGGCTACACAGCTGATCTAGAGTTGTTGTATGATTTTTATTCAGCCATTGGATTTTGTAATGAGCGGATCAAACTTTATGGTGCGACCAACTTGAAAAAGGTGGAAAATCCACGTCCACAAGATGCGGATGAGACCTTAGAGTTATTAGAAGTGACTTTGAAGGAAGCCAAAGATTTAATCCAAACTGGCGAAGTCTGTGATGCCAAGACCATCATGGCGATCCAATATTGGGACTTAATCAATAAATAGAGGAGGATCCGATGGGAAAACCTTTATTAACCGATGAAATGATTGAACGAGCAAGGCGAGGTGAGGACATCACCGGTCCTAAAATGGTCGATGCGGAAGAGACGAAAATTATTCGGACAGACCACAGAGGATTTGGCTATGAACGTCCTATGAGAGAGAGTCGTAGGGAACGTCCACAAGAGCGTTATTCTCAGGATACTGTGCAGATCCAAGTGGAGCCCACAGTGACCAAGAGTCGTCGCATTGAAGAACGCAAACAAAGTGTGGTCCAATCCAAACTCAATAAGATTTTGTTCTGGATCATTGTGCTCCTCATTGCCTTGATCATTGCTATTTGGCGTTTATAAGGTCGTCACAAGGAGAGAAATGACATGAAAATTGGAATTATCGCAGCCATGCCCCAGGAGTTGAAGATCTTGGTTGAAGCCCTTGAAAATGGGGAAAAGCATCTGCGTCTTGGAAAAGTCTACTATACAGGATCTATTGGACGCCATGAGGTCGTTTTGGTTGAAAGTGGTATCGGAAAAGTCATGTCTGCTATGAGTGTAGCAGTCTTGGCCAATGATTTTAAGGTGGAAGCCATTATCAATACGGGTTCTGCAGGTGCCGTTGCACCGGGAATGGCCGTTGGGGATATCGTCCTTGCGGACAAATTGGCCTATCATGATGTGGATGTGACAGCCTTTGGTTATAAGTATGGTCAAATGGCAGGTCAACCACTTTACTTTGAATCCAGTCGCTATTTCGTATCAGAAATGAAAAAAGTTCTGGAAGAAGAAGCTGCAACCACACATGTAGGCTTGATTACAACAGGAGATAGCTTTATCGCGAGTGAAGAAAAAGTCGCAGCAATTCGGGAGCATTTCCCAGAAGTATTAGCAGTTGAGATGGAAGGGGCAGCTATTGCCCAAGCCGCTCATGCAGCTGGGCGTCCTTTCATGGTCATTCGAGCTATGAGTGATACGGCAGATCACGCAGCTAATATCTCTTTTGATGAATTTATCGTAGAGGCTGGTGAACGCTCTGCTCAAACCCTGATTACTTTCTTGAAGAGATTGGTGTAAAAAAATATAGGGAAATTGAACATGTATCGTGAATCGTATTTTGATGGAGGCCTATTTTCCTATATTGGCTATGTTTTATTAGCAACCTTCATTACAGTATTGACTTTGGGGATTTGTGCTCCTTGGGGCGTGTGCATTATGTATAACTGGAAGGTCAAGCATACCGTGATTGATGGTCGTCGTCAGTATTTTGACGGCACGGCTATGCAGTTATTTGGAAATTGGATCAAATGGTGGTTCTTTACCATCATTACATTTGGTATCTATGTGTTCTGGTTAAATATCAAGGTCACACAATGGATTACCAAGCATACTCATTTTATAGACTAATTGAAAAGGACTCGTCTAAGGACTAGTCCTTTTTTGAAGTCGAATCTTTCAGAAATAGGGAACTTTCATGCTATAATAAGGACTAGTAGTGTAAAGGAGAGAATATGGTTTTATCAAAGAAACGGGCACGTCATGTGATTGAAGAAATTATCGCCCTTTTTCCAGATGCCAAGCCAAGTCTGGATTTTCGTAATCATTTTGAATTGTTAGTAGCGGTTATGCTCTCGGCTCAGACGACTGATGCGGCTGTTAACAAAGCGACACCAGGTTTGTTTGCGGCTTTTCCAACCCCGCAAGCCATGGCAGCAGCCAGTGAAGCAGCTATCGCCAAGCATATTTCTAAATTAGGTCTCTATCGAAATAAGGCCAAATTTCTCAAAAAATGTGCCCAACAATTGCTAGACAACTTTGATGGGCAGGTGCCTCAGATTCGTGAAGAGTTAGAAAGCCTGGCAGGAGTAGGACGGAAAACAGCTAATGTCGTCATGAGTGTAGGATTTGGGATTCCAGCCTTTGCTGTCGATACCCATGTGGAGCGGATCTGCAAGCACCATGATATTGTCAAGAAATCAGCGACGCCCTTGGAAGTGGAAAAAAGAGTCATGGATGTTCTACCAAAAAGCGAATGGCTAGCAGCTCATCAAGCCATGATCTATTTTGGACGGGCTATCTGCCATCCTAAAAATCCTGAATGCGATCAGTACCCACAACTCTATCATTTTGATTAGGAATCAGTCCCTCTGCTCGAAAGAGCAGAGGTTCTTTTTTTCGCTGAAACGTATATTTATTAAAAGAATTAAAAGATGAGGTTTTACAAGTCTGTAATGGTATGTGATAAGACTTGCCTATCCAGCATCTTTGAGATCAATTTCAAAATGCTTTTCTTGACATCTTATTATATTCATTCAGAAATAACGAACTTTTTTAAAATAAATTTGGTTTTTTTTAAGAAATAGTGTATAATGGTAGAAAATCTAACATAAGGAGATAGTGATGAAAGCAAAAAAACTGTTAGCTCTTGCAGGAGTTTCTGTTGCAGGTGCCTTTCTCTTAGCAGCGTGTGGCGGTGGTAGTAGCAATCAAGCAACCTACTCATTCGTCTATTCAGCGGATCCAAATACATTGGATTACATCGCTGCAACTCGTACAACGACTTCAGATATCACAAGTAACCTTGTAGATGGTCTTCTTGAAAATGACCAATACGGAAACTTTGTGCCAAGTCTAGCAGAAGATTGGACTGTCTCTGAAGATGGATTAACCTATACTTACAAACTTCGTAAGGATGCCAAATGGTATACAAGTGAGGGTGAAGAGTATGGTGCTGTAACAGCTCAAGACTTTGTTACAGGGATCAAACACGCGGTTGAGTCAAAATCAGAAGGCCTCTTCATGATTCAAAATTCAATCAAAGGTTTGGATGCCTATGTAAAAGGAGAAACGAAGGACTTTAAAACAGTTGGAGTCAAAGCTTTAGATGACCACACCATTCAATATACTTTGGTCCATCCAGAAAGCTTCTGGAACTCTAAAACAACTTCAGGTGTTCTTTTCCCAGTCAATGCGGATTTCTTGAAATCTCAAGGGAAAGATTTTGGTTCGTTGAAACCTAGCAGCATCTTATATAATGGTCCATATTACTTGAAATCATTGACTTCAAAATCTGAGATCCAATTGGTCAAGAACAAAGATTATTACGATGCGAAAAATGTTCATATCGATCATGTCAAATTGACCTTTAACGATGGATCAAACCCAGATTCTATCATTAAGAACTTTGAAAAAGGTCAATACTCCTTTGCCTCTGTTATGCCAAACAGTTCGACGTATAAGAGCGTCAAGAAAAACTTTGGTGACAACATTGTCTACGGTTTGCAATTAGGAACATCTTACTACCTTGGATTCAACTTGGATCGTCAAAAATATGACCACACAGCCAAAACAACGGATGAACAAAAAGCTTCTACCAAGAAAGCAATCTTGAACAAGAACTTCCGTCAAGCGGTGAACTTTGCCTTTGACCGCAAATCTTATGCGGCACAAGTATCAGGATCTGATGCAGCTGAGAAGACCCTTCGTAGTACCTTGGTGCCACCAACTTATGTCCAAGTCAATGGAGAAGATTTTGGTAAAGTGGTTGAAAAACAATTGGTTACCTATGGAGACCAATGGAAGGGTGTGAGCCTGGACGATGGCCAAACAAGCCTGTATAACCCAGAAAAAGCCAAAGCTTCATTTGCAAAAGCCAAAGCTGAATTGCAAAAACAAGGAGTTCAATTCCCAATTCATTTGGACTACATTGTCAGCCAAGTGGACAATAGCATGGTCCAACAAGCGAGCTCCTTCAAACAATCTGTAGAGTCAGCGCTTGGTGCAGACAATGTTGTGGTGGATCTTCAAAAGGTATCGGATGATGATTTCCAAAATATCACCTACTTCAGCGATACAGCTGCTGCAAGAGACTACGATATCTCAGGCGGTGGATGGCAACCTGACTACCAAGACCCATCTACTTATCTGGAAAGTATCAGCCCAGTAAATGGTTCTGTCTTCTATTATCTTGGTATTGATGCAGGTTCAAACAACCCAGCCATTGCAGCAGTTGGTTTGGATCAATATGCGAACATGTTGAAAGACGCCGATGCTGAATTGTTGGATCAAGCAAAACGCTATGAAAAATATGCAGCAGCGCAAGCTTGGTTGACAGATAGCTCGATTACGCTTCCAACTGTCTCAAATGGTGGTGCTCCAATGCTTCAACGGACCGTACCATACAGCCGTGCTTCTTCATGGGTAGGTACTAAAGGAACAGGAACATTCTACAAATACCTTGAAATGTCTAAAGATGTTGTCACAACAAAAGACTTTAACAAGGCCAAAGAAGAATGGTTGAAGAAAAAAGCAGAATCCAATAAAAAAGCTCAAGAAGATCTCAAAGATCACATTGAGAAGAAAAAATAAAAAATAAAAAATCAATCATTGGTCTATCAATGAAGATAAAAAAGTCGAGGCTGGGACAAAAGTCCTAGCCTCTTAATTATTTTTGGATTGTCGAGCAAGACGCAGTGGTTGAGTGGACTCTACTACGCTGATTTCATCAGCTTTTACAGCCCTACTCAACTGTGCGGAGGTGGGACGCTCCAGTCTTCTATCAACTATTTGAAAGCTGGCAATCTAGGGGATGTCCTAACCATCAGGGGGGAATGTGTCCATCAAGGTCGTACAACCTGTGTCGTCGATGTAGATATCACCAACCAAGATGACCGAAATGTCTGCAAGGCAACCTTCACCATGTTTGTCACAGGCCAACGGTCTGAAGATAGACAGGTGAGGATATAGGAAAGCATGAGTAGGAAGTTACATCCCAAAAATCCCGAGTGTGATCACTATCCGCAACTCTATAACTTTAAAGACATTTGAAAAGCGAGGTCTGATGACTTCGCTTTTATTTGATAGGGAAGAAAGTCAGTAAGAGCCAAGAAAACAACAGAGCAATAGCTCCAATTCCAAGGCAAAATAGAACAGGAAGGATAATATTTTGGTAAGGAGCCTTGCCCCTTTCCTCGGCTTCTTCAATCTCGCTCAGGCTGCGTCCTTGATCATAGGCGACAATCTGGCGAAAGGTACGAAGATTATGCTGTTTCTTAAATTTCTCAATGCGTAGGGCGTAGAACATTGTGATAGCATAAATCAAGCAACTAATAGCGATACCGAACCATTCCAGATAAAGAATTAGAGGAATCATTATTATAGGACTTCCAATTAGTAAAATGGTAAAAACCACTCCATCTTTTTGATAGCGCATAAATTCTTGGTCGTGAATAATTTGTTTCATGGTTTCCACATCTCCTTTTATGAGTTGGTCCAATGACACTTCAAAGACCTTGCTCAGTAAAAGCAGGTTTTGAATATCAGGGTAGGTTGCTCCGCGTTCCCAGTTGGAAATGGATTGACGGCTGACAAAGATGATTTCAGCCAAATCATCTTGAGATAAATTTTTCTCTTTACGATAGTGCTGGATCTGCTTTCCGACTTGCATAAGATTTCCTCGCTTTCTGATTTCATTCTACTCAATTATACAAAAAATGGCTATCAAAGTTCTTTGACATGCTGATTTCATGGGCTTTAGCAAAGGTTTCTGTCACTGGATTTACAGTTCTGTCAATTTATATTTACTTACTGAAAAAGAGGCCAACAACCTCCTTTTTCTTATTCACTAAATCTTAAAAAATAGCCATCTGGGTCTAAAACTGCAAATTCATGAGGATAGATAAAATGGTCGTCAACACGAAATTTTCTTTTGGTCAGGGGACGATGGATGTGATAGTCAGCTTCCAGCAGTTTTTGGTGGAGCTGAGGAACATCCTCAATGCCAAAGGAAATATTGACACCACGCCCGAAAGGATAAGTCAGCTGAGCTAATTCTTCTGCGTCGCCTTCTTCTAACATGAGTTGGCAGTCTTCAAGGGAGAGGAAGAGAAATTTCTCCTCGGGGCGTTCGTATTCGACAGAGAAGCCCAGCAAGTTGCAGTAGAAGTAGCGCGATTTTTCGATGTTGGATACCACAAATTCGGGGATGACAGCTTGATAGTCCATTAGCTTTCTCCTTAGAGTTCAATCTCCAAGACAATCGGTGTGTGGTCTTGGCGAGCGCCTGAGTCAATCATATCTGATTTAGTAACCTTGTCTGCAATGCGGTTTGAGGTTAACCAATAGTCGATTCTCCAGCCTGTATTGTTGATTTTTGAGGTTTTACTGCGTTGTGCCCACCAAGTGTAACGCTCCGGCACATCACCGTGGAGGTGGCGGAAGGTATCTGTAAAGCCTGCTGCTAGAAGGTTGGTAAAGCCTGCACGTTCTTCGTCTGTGAAACCTGGTGAACGACGGTTGCTGGCTGGATTAGCAAGGTCGATTTCCTTGTGGGCCACGTTGTAGTCACCTGTAGCAAGGACAGGTTTTTGCTTATCAAGTTCAGCCAAGTACTCCGCATATTTGACATCCCAGACTTGACGTTCTGCTAAACGTTTGAGGCCATCACCGGCATTAGGAGTATAGACTTGTGTTACAAAGAAGCCACCAAATTCCAGAGTAATGATCCGACCTTCCAAGTCCATGGTCGAAGGAGCACCGATCTCTGGGAAAGTCACAACGGGAGTAAGCTCTTTTTTATAGAGGAACATGGTTCCAGCATAGCCTTTGCGAGCTGGTTCTTGAGAAGAGCGCCAGGTATTTTCGTAGCCAGGGAAGAGTTCCTCAAGAATTTCGAGGTGTTTTTTAGTAGGACCTTTGGCGGATAACTTGGTTTCTTGAATGGCAATGATATCCGCATCCTCAGCAACCAAGGTTTGGAGGACTTCTTGAGAGAGTTTGGCGCGTGCTGAATCACTAGTTAATGCAGCATTAAGCGAGTCGATATTCCATGAAATGAGTTTCATTGTATTTCCTTTTCTTGACATGATAGATAACTTTATTATAACAAAAAATATATTTTTTTCTGATTAGAATGCCTTGAATTCTCTCCTGAAATACATTATAATAGCTTGAATTCATTTGGAGAAAGGGAGTTCATTATGAAATTTTACTCTTATGATTATGTATTGGGTCAGATCAGCCAGCAAAACTGGGTGACCATTGGGATATCTGGCTTGCTCATTCTACTGACTGGTTTTTTTGCGGTGAAAGCCTATCGGGATAAGCAAGATGGCAAATTCCGTGAATTATCCATTATCTCGATTTTGACTCTGGTTGCAGTGGTCTTGATCGGCATCAGCAATTTCCAAAATAGCCAAAGTAATAATGACCAATTCCAACGTTCTCTGCGTTTTATTGAGGTTATCTCAAAGGAGTTGGATGTCAAAAAAGAAGATGTCTATGTCAATACTTCAGCAGCCACAGATGGGGCGATCCTGAAGGTTGGAGAGGTTTATTACCGAGCTATCGCAGGCTCTGACCCAGATAGCTACCTATTAGAAAAGATGGATCTGTATAAAACAGACGTGGAACTTGTGGAGGTGAACAAATGACAGTAGATTTTTTAGCCATTTTGATTAAATTAGCTCTCGGCTTGATTTCCTTGGTATTTGTAATCAATGTGACCGGGAAAGGAAACTTAGCACCAAGTTCTGCAGTAGACCAGATACAGAACTTTGTTCTTGGGGGAATTATTGGTGGGGTCATCTACAATAGCTCCATTACCATACTTCAATACATTGTGATTCTCTTGATGTGGACTATTTTGATCTTACTCTTAAAATGGCTCAATACCAATGTCCGTTTTATGAAGCACTTGATCGATGGCAAACCAACTGTCATTATCAAAAATGGGAAGCTTGATCCGGAAGCTTGTCGATCCAAGGGACTTTCTGCTTCAGACGTTGCCTTGAAATTGCGTTCACAAGGAATTTTCCAATTAAAGGGAGTGAAACGAGCTGTCATTGAACAAAACGGTCAAATGATCGTTGTCCGTGCGGGGGATGAAAATCCTAAATACCCAATCATTACGGATGGTGTGGTTCAGCTTGAAATTTTGGAAACAATTGGGAAAAGTGAAGAGTGGTTGCTAGCTGAATTGGAAAAAGAAGGCTATGACAACGTTTTGGATATTTTCATTGCTGAGTATGACAAAGGAAAAATCAATGTTGTGACTTATTAGAAAAAAAGATTGGGCGAGCATGTCCAATCTTTTTTCCTTGCAAAAAAGAGAAAAGGACCCTTCCTTTTCTTGAGATACTCTTGGAAAAATAGTAAAATGGAAGGTAAGTGTTGATTAGAAAAGAAGGATAGAACATTTCATGAAGAAAAAAATACGGAAGTTTGAGAATCATTCGATTACACGCAGACTCTACCTGCTGTTTAGTTTGATTTGCCTTCTTTTTTTGGTGCTGATTGCCCGACTTGGCTATATGCAGATCACTCACCAAGCCTACTATACGGATAAATTGGCAAAAGCTACGAAAAAGACGGTCAAACAAGGGAGTGTGCGAGGGCAAATCTATGATGCTTCTGGTAAGCCCTTGGTGGAAAATGTGGGAAAACAGGTCCTGACTTTTACGCGGGATCGTAAAATGACAGCCCAAGAAATGCGAGAGACAGCTGGGAAACTCCTTCAGTATGTTGACGTAGAAAATCCTCAAGTAACCGAACGGCAAGAAGTGGATTACTATCTAGCCAATACCAAGGTCTACCAAGAGGTCGTGGAACACCTGCCTGAGAAAAAGAAATTTGATACCGATGGCAACCGCCTGCCGGAAGCCAAGATTTATCAAGCGGCAGTGGATAGTATCGACCCTTCAAAACTCGGCTATACGGATGATGAGAAAAAGATTATTTATCTCTATAGCCAGATGAATGCGGTAGAGAATTTTGCGACGGGGATCATTACGACGCAGGCACTAGGAGCTGAGCAGATTGCGACCATCGCAGCGGACAGTCAGGACCTTCCGGGAATTGCCATCACGACCAGCTGGGACCGCAAGGTTTTGGACACTCCTCTAGCTTCTATTATTGGAAACGTATCGACCGAGCAGGCGGGGCTTCCAGCAGAAGAGGTTGAGGACTATGTCAAAAAAGGCTATGCTCTCAATGACCGGGTTGGTACCTCTTATTTGGAGAAAGAATACGAAAATGTCCTTCAAGGAAAACGCAGTAAAAAAGAAATTCTCCTAGATAAAAATGGCAACATGGAGAAAGTGGTCGATGTTTCAAAAGGGGCCAAAGGAGAAAACCTCAAGCTCTCGATTGATTTGGATTTCCAAAAAGGAGTGGAAGATATCCTTCGCTCCGCCTTTAGCGCAGAGTTGCAAGCTGGAAATGCGACCTACTCCGAAGGTGTCTATGCCGTAGCTCTGGAGCCCGATACAGGGAAGGTCCTTGCCATGGCAGGGATTAAACACCAGGCTGGTAGTCAAGATCTAACAGCAGATGCTTTGGGAACAGTGACCAACGTCTTCGTTCCAGGATCCGTGGTCAAAGGAGCGACCTTGACTTCTGGATGGGAAAATGGAGCCATTTCTGGGAATCAGGTGCTGACCGATCAGCCGATTGTTTTTGCAGGATCCGCTCCTATCAATTCTTGGTTTACCCAATACGGTAGTCGTTCCATCAATGCGGTGGAAGCATTGGAATACTCTTCCAATACCTATATGGTCCAAATTGCCCTTAAGATGATGGGGCAACCTTACACTCCCAACATGACCTTACAAGTGGATCAGGTTGAACCTGCCATGAAAAAACTGCGCTCTACTTTTGCAGAGTATGGTCTTGGAACATCAACGGGGATTGACCTTCCCAATGAATCGACTGGTTTTATCCCGAAAGAGTATACAGTCGGCAATTATTTGACCAATGCCTTTGGTCAGTTTGACAACTATACGCCGATGCAATTGGCCCAGTATGCGGCAACCGTTGCAAATGATGGGAAGAGGGTGAGTCCTCATGTCGTCGAAGGCATCTATGACAATAATGATCAAGGGGGCCTTGGTCAGTTGAAAAAAGCGATCGAAACCAAGGAGCTCAATCAGGTCCATATCTCAGCGGAGGACATGGCTTTGATCAAGCAAGGGTTCTATCAGGTTGCGAATGGTACGAGTGGGTTGACGACAGGGAAAACTGTTGGTCAAGGTGCCAGTGTCTCCATTAGTGCCAAGACAGGTACGGCCGAAACCACAGTCGATGGAGGCAAACAAGCCATTAATACCAATGTGGTGGCTTATGCACCGTCAAACAATCCAAAGATTGCGGTAGCGGTGGTCTTTCCACATAATACCAATCTACAAGCGACAGTCAGTCATTCCATTACACGTGACATTATTAACTTATACAATCAGAAACACCCGATGAATTAGAAAGGAAACTATGCTTTATCCAGCACCTATTGCAAAATTAATTGACAGCTATTCGAAGTTGCCAGGAATTGGGATCAAAACAGCGACTCGTCTGGCTTTTTACACCATTGGTATGTCAGATGATGATGTCAATGAATTTGCCAAGAACTTACTGAATGCCAAGCGTGAGCTAGGGTATTGCAGTATTTGTGGCAATTTAACCGATGAAGAAACCTGCGAGATTTGTCGAGATGAAACGCGGGATCCATCCCTCATTCTGGTTGTAGAAGATAGCCGGGATGTATCTGCTATGGAGAATATCCAGGAATACCACGGTCGCTATCATGTCTTGCATGGCTTGATCTCGCCTATGAATGGCGTGGGACCCGATGATATCAATCTCAAGAGTTTGATTAGTCGCTTGATGGATGGAACAGTCACTGAGGTCATTGTTGCTACCAATGCGACGGCAGACGGGGAAGCGACATCTATGTATATCTCGCGTGTGCTCAAGCCAGCAGGGATCAAAGTGACCCGTTTGGCACGAGGACTGGCAGTTGGAGCCGATATCGAGTATGCGGACGAAGTGACCTTGCTTCGTGCGATCGAAAATCGGACAGAATTATAAGAGAAGTTCTTTCGAAAGGGCTATCATTGTGGTATACTATCAAGTAAGAAATCAAGGGAACAATTAGGGAGAAACTATGAGCAAACAAGACTTAATCCTGTTGTATGGTGGACGTAGTGCAGAACGTGAAGTATCTGTTCTTTCAGCAGAAAGCGTGATGCGCGCGATTGATTACCAAGCATTTTCGGTTCAAACCTACTTTATTACGCAGTCAGGAGACTTCATCCAGACGCAAGCTTTTGAAGAGAAACCAGCGGATGATGAGAAATTGATGACCAATGAGACAGTGGACTGGTCTAAAAAAGTGGCTCCATCTGCGATTTACAAGGAAGGAGCAGTAGTCTTTCCAGTTCTTCATGGACCGATGGGAGAAGATGGTTCCATTCAAGGCTTCTTAGAAGTCTTGAAGATGCCTTATGTCGGCTGTGGCATCCTAGCTTCCAGTGTTGCGATGGACAAGATCACGACCAAACGGGTCTTGGAGTCTGCAGGAATTCCGCAAGTTCCTTATGTAGCTGTAGTGGAAGGCGATGACGTGGATGAGAAAATTGCTGCAATTGAAGCCAATCTTTCTTACCCTGTCTTTACCAAACCATCCAATATGGGTTCAAGCGTAGGGATTTCAAAATCTGAAAACCAAACAGAGCTTCGGGCTGCTCTTGAATTAGCATTCAAATACGATAGCCGTGTCTTAGTAGAACAAGGGGTTAATGCGCGTGAGATCGAAGTTGGACTGCTTGGAAACTATGATGTGAAGAGCACCTTGCCAGGTGAAGTTGTGAAAGATGTGGCCTTCTATGATTATGATGCCAAATACATCGACAACAAAATTACCATGGCGATTCCAGCTCAATTGGACCCTGAGGTTGTGAAAATCATGCGGACCAACGCAGAAAAAGCTTTTCGTGCAATCGGTGGTTTGGGCTTAGCTCGCTGTGATTTCTTCTATACCGATAAAGGAGACATCTTCTTAAACGAACTCAATACCATGCCAGGATTTACCCAATGGTCTATGTATCCCTTGCTTTGGGACAATATGGGACTCAACTATACAGATTTGATCACCAAGTTAGTAGAGCTTGGAAAAGAAGTCTTCCAAAAACACGAAGCGCATTTGTTGTAAGAAAAGAGAGAGTGGGACAGAAATCGGTAATTTGTTAGAATTCGATTTCTGTCCCACCTCCGCACAGTTGAGTAGGGCTGTAAAAGCTGATGAAATCAGTGTAGTAGAGCCCACTCAACCACTGCGTCTTGCTCGACAATCCAAAAACAATCAAGAGGCTAGGACTTCTGTCCCAGCCACTTTTTTTGTGGTCTAGAATATGGTATAATGAGAAGAATTTGATAGGAGCGTCCAAATCTTTGAGGACGCTACGGAGAACTGAGGAGTCGGATATGAATCTCACATTACATGAAGTTGCTCATCTAGTACATGCAAAAAATGATATCAGCCAATTTGAAGATGTGGCCCTCGTCAAGCCGGAATTTGACAGCCGTTTGATTGGGCCTGGAGACCTGTTTGTTCCTTTAAAGGGAGCGCGTGATGGTCATGACTTTATTGAGACTGCTTTTGAAAATGGAGCCGTAGCCACTTTTTCAGAGAAAGTGGTAGAAGGCCACCCTTATATTTTGGTGGAAGATGTGCTGAGTGCTTTTCAAACATTAGCTGCAGCCTATCTTCAAAAGACAAAAGTAGATGTTTTTGCAGTGACGGGGTCAAATGGTAAAACCACCACAAAAGATATGTTGGCACAGCTTTTGTCCACCACCTACCTGACCTATAAAACACAAGGGAACTATAATAACGAAATTGGTCTGCCTTATACGGTTTTGCATATGCCAGAAGGGACAGACAAACTGGTCCTTGAAATGGGGCAAGACCATCTAGGAGATATCCATCTCTTGTCAGAACTGGCGCATCCAAAAGCTGCTATTGTCACCTTGATTGGGGAAGCCCATTTGGAATTCTTTAAAGATCGAAGTGAGATCGCAAAAGGAAAACTCCAGATTGCGGACGGGATGCCAGAAGGTGGTCTTCTGGTGGTTCCCGCTGATCCGATCGTCAATACCTACCTCCCTGAAAATCAAACAGTCGTCCGCTTTGGTCCAGACGAGGAGATTTTTATTACCGAGTTAATCGAGCGAAAGGATAGCTTAACTTTCCGAGCTAATTTCTTAGAAGAAGCGATTGATCTTCCGGTAACAGGAAAATACAATGCGACCAATGCTATGATTGCAGCTTATGTTGCCTTGAAAGAAGGAGTAAGTGAAGCTGCGATTCGTGATAGTTTTGAAACCTTGCAATTAACGCGCAACCGGACAGAATGGAAAAAGGCCAGTAATGGAGCGGATATCCTATCCGATGTCTACAATGCCAATCCAACGGCTATGCGCCTAATCTTAGAAACTTTCTCGACTATTCCTGCTAATCCAAATGGTCGAAAATTAGCCGTCCTGGCAGATATGAAAGAACTAGGGGAGCAATCTATTGATCTGCACAACCAAATGATCCTCAGCCTCTCGCCAGATGTCTTGGATACGGTTATTTTCTATGGCCAAGACATTGCGGGATTGGCTCAGTTAGCGAGTCAGATGTTCCCACTCGGACATGTCTATTATTTCAAGAAGACAGCTGAGGAAGACCAGTTTGAGGACATGGTCAAACAAGTCAAGGAAAGTTTGAAAGAGCAAGACCAAATCCTCATCAAGGGAAGCAATTCCATGAATCTAGCCAAATTGGTAGAGGAGTTGGAGAATGGTAAGTAATAATGTACTGAAGGACATTCAGCGCTTGATTTCAATCACCAATACAGGCTTAGCCTTCTCAAAAGATCCATTTGATCAAGAGCGCTACCAGGATATTCGTGAAATTTTACAGGATCTTGTGAGAGAAACGACTGATCTGAATTCACAAGAATTATCGGATTTGTTTCGACCGACAAACTATTATGACACCCCCTTAATTGATGTTAGGGCTTGGATTGTCAAAGATAGAAAACTTTGTCTGGTGAAAGGTCAGGGAGAAGAGACCTGGGCTTTGCCAGGTGGTTTTGGTGAGGTTGGCTATTCTCCTAAAGAAAATATTTTAAAGGAAATTCAAGAAGAAACGGGCTATGTAGCACGTGTCAATCGGTTGTTGGCAGTATTTGACACCAATCGCTACCAATTGCAAAGCCGCCAATATGTGAAATTGGTATTTGAATGTGAATTGCTGGATGGAAGTTTTCAACAGAATCAGGAAATTTCCGATCTTGCCTTTTTTGAGAGAGAGAAGATGCCTGCTCTTTCTACCAAGCGCAATACAGAAGAACAATTGAATTTCCTTTGGGAGGTTTATGATGGGAAACGAGATTTGTATTGTGATTAAAAACGATCTATAAATTAAAAGGATATAAAAATGACACTTTGGGATTTATTGTTTACGAACCAAAAATCAGCCCCGCCTGAATTTGGGCTCTGGTATTTTTTCCTACCAGCTTCCTTGTTGGTGGTTGGCTACTTTTCTATCAAATATGCGCAGTCAAAAAGCTACCAGCGCTTTTGGTACGGGGCACAATTGATTCAAGTCTTGACCATCAATGCTTGGTATATTCTCGCCCACATGCCTCTGACAGATAATTTGCCTTTTTATCATTGTCGCTTGGCCATGCTTGCGATCCTCTTTGCACCGAGAGGAACCTATATCAAGCAATATTTTGCCTTGTTGGGAGTTCTAGGATCCATCGCGGCCTTGGTTTATCCAGCCTTTGACCCCTTCCCATTCCCCCATATTACCGTGCTCAATCTGATTTTTAGTCACTGGGCCTTGTTTGCCAATAGTTTGATTTACCTGCAAGATTTTTATCAGTCGGAAAAACAAGACAGCCTACGAATTGTTAAGATCACCTTTGGCATGAATGCCGTCATCTTTTTGGTCAACCTCTTGACCAGAGGAGATTACGGCTTCTTACGACGTCCACCAATCATTGGAGACCACGGTGCTCTCTTGAACTACCTCTTGGTCAGCATCGTGATGGTGGCGGGTATTTGCTTGGTCAATCAACGCTATAAATACAAATACAAGATGGTCGAAAAGAGTATAGTTTCGCGCTCAGAATAAAAAGAGCAGATAAGGGAAAGAAATCATGACACTTTGGGACTTATTTTTCACCAGTCAACCAACGGCCCCTCCTCAATTGGGGGCTTGGTATTTCTTGTTGCCGACCTCATTGGTAGTGGTGGGGCTTCTGTCTATTCGATTTGCTTCTTCCAAAGGCTATCAAAACTTTTGGTATTGGGGGCAGTTGATCCAGTTGCTCATTATCAACTCTTGGTATTTAGCAGCTCGCTTGCCTTTTTCAGAGAGTCTTCCTTTTTATCATAGCCGGATGGCCATGTGGATCATTCTTTTGGCTCCCAAGGGCAGCTTCAAACAATATTTTGCTCTCGTGGGAGTCTTTGGCTCCATTATGGCCTTGGTTCATCCTGTTTTTTATCCCTATCCTTTTCCTCACGTATCCTCGATCAACAATGTCTTTGGTCACTGGGCTCTCCTGGCCAACTGTTTGATCTATCTGGTTCAATCCTACCAGGTGGAAGAAGGGGCTGTTTGGAAAATCTGTCAGATGACGTTTGGGGTCAATGCCATTATTCAGCTTGCGAATCTCGCAACGGGTGGAAACTACGGCTTTATGCGTCGCCCTCCTGTGATCGGTGACCATGGCCTTGTGCTCAACTATTTGATCGTGACAGTTCTCATGACGGGGACACTGATTTTCATCAATACGATCGTTCAGTACAGTAAGAAAAGAAGAATACCTAAATCTGTTTAAATAAGGAGATTTTATGCATCATTTTTTCACTACAGAATCAACAGCACCACCAGCAATCTCAGTAACTTGGTATAGTGTGATGGTCTTGTTCGTTGTGACAGCGATTATGATGTCACTTCGCTATTATCAGAATGAGCAATTTCGCAAATGTTTTCAATACTTACAGGGCTTCCAGTTAATTTGCTTGTATCTTTGGTATTTTGCCTACCACATTCCATGGTCCAATAGCTTACCTTTTTACCATTGCCGCTTGGCCATGTTTGCGGTCTTGTTTTTACCAGACCGATGGAAAAGCAAACAGTTCTTTGCCTTGATGGGAGTGAGTGGAGCCATCTTTGCTTTGGGCTATCCAGTCTTTGATCCCTACACTTTCCCTCATATTACGAGTTTTTCTTTCCTCCTCGGACATTACTGTCTCCTCATCAATTCCTTGATTTATCTTTTGAGATGGTATGATCGAAACCAATTAAAAAATAGTCAGATTGTTCTCTATACCTTTGCCTTAGATTTATTCCTGGTTGGAGTCAATCAATTGACGGGAGGAAATTACGGCTTGATGGCCCGCCCTCCGATTATGAGAGGGGATAAGGTGTGGCTCAACTATCTGGTTGTATCCAGTATTTTAGCCCTTGCTTTATTACTCTTTAATCAGTTCTTCAGTCGCAGAAGTGAGCGAGTGAAAGTGAGAAAATAAATATGATTGAATTAGACTAGAATCTACGGATTTTAGTCTTTCTTTTTGCTCTCAAAGAAGAATCATCGTTGAAAAAAGTGCCTATTTTCGCTATAATAGGACAGATAGAGAAATTGAGGAGAGATCCGATGTAGAGATGAATTTGTAAATTTATCAAAAAATAAGAAGAGAAAGAATTAGGAACATGAACGTACAAGAAGAAATTAAAAAACGCCGTACCTTTGCCATCATCTCCCACCCGGATGCTGGTAAAACGACGATTACTGAGCAGTTGCTCTACTTTGGGGGAGAGATTCGGGAAGCCGGTACTGTCAAAGGGAAGAAAACAGGAAACTTTGCTAAATCCGACTGGATGGACATTGAGAAACAACGTGGGATTTCCGTAACCTCATCTGTCATGCAGTTTGACTACGATGGTAAACGCGTTAATATCCTTGATACCCCAGGGCACGAGGACTTCTCAGAAGATACTTACCGGACCTTGATGGCGGTGGATGCGGCGGTTATGGTTGTAGACTCTGCCAAGGGTATCGAGGCCCAAACCAAGAAATTGTTTGAGGTTGTGAAACACCGAGGCATTCCAGTCTTTACCTTTATGAACAAGCTGGACCGTGATGGACGTGAGCCACTGGACCTCTTGCAAGAATTGGAAGAAGTCTTGGGCATCGCCAGTTACCCAATGAACTGGCCGATCGGGATGGGGAAAGCCTTTGAGGGGCTTTACGACCTCTATAATCAACGCTTGGAACTCTACAAAGGGGATGAACGCTTTGCGAGTCTAGAAGATGGAGACAAGCTCTTTGCTAACAATCCATTCTACGAGCAGGTGAAAGACGATATCGAACTTTTGCAAGAAGCTGGAAATGAATTCTCAGAAGAAGCCATCCTTGCGGGTGAATTAACACCAGTCTTCTTTGGATCCGCTTTGACGAACTTTGGGGTGCAGACTTTCTTAGAAACCTTCTTGAAGTTTGCTCCAGAACCACATGGCCACAAGAAGACAGATGGAGAGCTTGTCGACCCTTATGATAAGGATTTCTCAGGATTTGTCTTTAAAATCCAAGCCAACATGGACCCTCGTCACCGTGACCGGATTGCCTTTGTTCGAATTGTATCGGGCGAGTTTGAGCGGGGCATGAGCGTTAACCTGCCTCGTACTGGTAAGGGGGCTAAGCTATCAAATGTCACTCAGTTTATGGCCGAAAGCCGTGAAAATGTCAGCAATGCCGTAGCAGGAGACATCATCGGGGTTTACGATACTGGTACTTATCAGGTTGGAGATACGCTGACAGTTGGTAAAAATAAGTTCGAATTTGAACCACTGCCAACCTTTACGCCTGAAATCTTCATGAAGGTATCTGCTAAGAATGTCATGAAGCAAAAATCCTTCCACAAGGGGATTGAGCAATTGGTGCAAGAAGGAGCTATCCAGCTTTATACCAACTACCAAACAGGTGAATACATGCTAGGTGCTGTTGGGCAACTCCAGTTTGAAGTCTTCAAGCACCGCATGGAAAATGAATACAATGCCGAAGTGGTCATGAGCCCAATGGGTAAAAAGACCGTTCGTTGGATCAAACCAGAAGATTTAGATGAGCGTATGTCTTCAAGTCGAAACATCTTGGCCAAAGACCGTTTTGACCAGCCTGTCTTCCTCTTTGAAAACGACTTTGCCCTCCGTTGGTTTGCGGACAAGTATCCAGACGTTGAGTTGGAAGAAAAGATGGGATAAGGAAAGTTTTCAAAACCGATCCATGACAATAGAAATAAGAAAACGGAATCTTGTCCGTTTTCGCTTATAAAGGAGAAATGATGGGATTATTAAGTGGTTTGATGGGCAATGCCTCTCAAAAAAATGTTGACAAAGTAGAAAGAGATCTGGAAGATATTTTGGTGCCTGGAGAGCAAGTCACTCTCGCTTTTAGCCTGATTCGTGATTTGATCGTCTTTACCGAGTTTCGTTTGATCTTGGTGGATAAGCAAGGAGTAACAGGAAAGAAAACTTCCTACAAATCCCTTCCTTATCGCTCCATCTCTCGATTTTCAGTAGAAACTTCCGGTCATTTTGATTTGGATGCTGAATTAAAAATCTGGGTCTCTTCAGCAGTGGAACCTTCAGAAGTTTTACAATTCAAGAGTGACAACAGTGTCATTGAAATCCAGCAAGCATTAGCCAGTGCGGTCTTTAAATAAAAAATCATGTTGATAGAGAACAGTTGAGAAAGGAGACGGAATGTTTATCGATAAACAATTGGGTCAAGATCGGAAATGGATCAATATCGACTCGGATTTGATTGCTGAAAATTCATATCTTTATAAAAAATACGATATTGACAAAGAAACCATTGAGTACGCGATGGATAAGAACGAACGTGCCCATATGGATTACAATCGAGAAAACGGAACGATCACCTTTATCTACAATGTATTGGATTTAGAAAAGGACAAGGAATATTACGAAACCATACCCATGACCTTTATCGTTCAAGATACGCGACTCGTGACCATCAGTAATCAGGACAATGCCTATATCATTGAACAAATGGTTCGCTATTTGGAAAGCCATGGGGAGCTGTCGATCTATAAGTTGCTTTTTGCAGGTCTTGAAATGATCAGTAATGCTTATTATCCGATTATTGATCGCTTAGATAAGCACAAGGATGAACTCAACCGTTTGCTTCGAAAGACAACGACGACCAAGAATCTTTATGCCCTGTCTGACCTTGAGACCGGTATGGTCTATCTGGTCGCAGCTGCTAAGCAAAATCGGATGTTGCTAGAACATATCAAAGCGCATGTCATTTATCGCAGGATGAATGATGTTGAAAAAGAGCAGTTTGATGATGCCATGATCGAAGCGCGTCAGTTGGTTTCGATGACTGAGTTGATTTCCAATGTCTTGCAACAGTTGTCAGGATCTTACAACAATATCCTAAACAACAACTTGAATGACAACTTGACCACCCTAACCATCTTTGAAGCCTTGTTGGCGGTTTTAGCCGTTATCACCGGTTTCTTTGGAATGAATATCCCTCTTCCGATGACAGAGGATCCTAATGCTTGGATTTATGTATCCGTATGTAGCTTTATATTATGGCTCATTTTGGCAAAGGTCATGCGGTGGATTGTGAAAAAAAGATAAAAAAAAGAGGCTTGGAGAAATCCGAGCCTCTTCGTATCTAGAATAATCTGAGAAATAGGAACCATCTAGACACCTGCCCTCCTCTCCAAAGAAGGGGCAGTGTGAATAGTTCATCGACTGTACAAAATCTTCTTGGAAATAGTAGGAGTAGATTTAATAGTACTGAGTGGTTCTAAATAAATCAGAACTTAGAATAAATCGTTGAATCAGATAAAATGATCCTATTTCTTTATACAGAAATATTTTAGATACTAACTGTATTATACATATTTATTTGTAAAAACGCAAGAACTACCAAAAAAAGTTTTTCCGAAGTTTTTATACTCCTATGATGAAGTATCTGAAATGGTTACAAGAAGAAAACCAGTCCTGGCTAGGTTTAGGGGTGCTTTTATAATCTTAAGCTATCTAAGATTTTTTCCTAAAAAATAAAATTAGTCTCCTGTGACTATCATTTGGCTCTTCATTGTGTTATACTAGATAAGTTGCAAACTTGTATGAGAGAAATGGTAGGGAGGCAGAACAGATGGAAGGATTCTGTTCGAAAGAAGACTCCCGCAAGTAGGATCATGTTGCCTATTTGTTTGAAAAAACGATTCTAGTCAACAACATCCGTTAGGACGCAAAACATTTTTCTCTAAAGAAAATGTAGTCTCAAACAGACAAACTGATTTTTTCTTTAGATGAGTCTTGCGACAGGTAACCGGGAAGGTGACTTCCTATGCAATCAGTGCGTTTTCGCATTGAAAGAAGTTTGATAAAGTGGCTTCGCACCACTTTTTAGAAAGAAGAAAGAATTGAAATTCAATGAATTTAACTTATCTGCTGAATTATTAGCAGAAATCGAAAAAGCTGGCTTTGTAGAAGCAAGCCCCATCCAAGAACAAACCATTCCTTTGGCCCTTGAAGGAAAAGATGTCATTGGTCAGGCACAAACAGGGACCGGTAAAACGGCTGCTTTTGGTCTTCCAACTTTGGAGAAGATTGATGTTGATAACACAGTAATCCAAGCCCTTGTTATTGCCCCGACACGTGAGTTGGCGGTTCAAAGTCAGGAAGAACTCTTCCGCTTTGGACGCAGTAAGGGTGTCAAGGTTCGCTCTGTCTATGGTGGATCAAGCATTGAAAAGCAAATTAAAGCTTTGAAGTCAGGCGCTCACATCGTTGTGGGAACACCTGGACGTTTGCTAGATTTGATCAAGCGCAAGGCCTTGAAACTCGATCATATTGAAACCTTGATCCTGGATGAAGCAGATGAAATGCTCAATATGGGCTTCTTGGAAGATATCGAAGCTATCATTAGCCGTGTTCCGGAAACACGCCAGACCTTGCTCTTTTCAGCAACGCTGCCAGAAGCGATCAAGCGTATCGGTGTTCAGTTTATGAAAGAGCCCGAACACGTTAAGATCGCAGCCAAAGAATTGACCACCGATTTGGTCGATCAATACTATATCCGTGTCAAAGAGGGCGAAAAGTTTGATACCATGACCCGCTTGATGGATGTCGAGCAACCGGAGCTTGCCATTGTCTTTGGTCGGACGAAACGTCGGGTCGATGAATTGACGCGTGGCTTGAAGATCCGTGGTTTCCGAGCAGAAGGGATTCACGGAGATTTGGATCAAAACAAACGCCTCCGAGTGCTTCGTGACTTTAAAAATGGGAACTTGGACGTCTTGGTAGCAACAGACGTTGCGGCACGTGGCTTGGATATTTCAGGTGTTACCCATGTCTACAACTACGATATTCCACAAGATCCAGAAAGCTATGTTCACCGGATCGGACGGACAGGTCGTGCTGGGAAAACAGGGCAATCCATTACCTTTGTATCGCCAAATGAAATGGGCTATTTGCAAATCATTGAGAACTTGACTAAAAAGCGGATGAAGGGAATGAAACCTGCAACAGCGGAAGAAGCCTTCCAAGCTAAAAAACAAGTAGCACTGAAGAAAATTGAGCGAGACTTTGAAGATGAAAAAATCCGGACCAACTTTGAGAAGTTTGGCAAGGATGCTCGCAAATTGGCTGCAGAATTCACTCCTGAAGAATTGGCCATGTATATTTTGAGCTTGACCGTTCAAGATCCAGACAGCCTTCCAGAAGTTGAAATTGCGCGTGAAAAACCATTGCCATTTAAACCATCTGGTGGTGGCTTTGGTGGAAAAGGCAAAGGTGGCCGTGGAAATGGTCGTCGTGGAGACCAACGCCGTGACCGAAATCGCAGAGATGACCGTGAAGGTGGACGCCGTGATTTCAAACGCAAGTCCAATAAAAATAGCCGAGACTTTGAAGGCAAAGGCAACAAACGTCCTCATCGTACTTCCAATGAAAAGAAAAATGGATTTGTTATCCGCAACAAAGGGGATAAATAAGCCCTAAGAACGGTCTAGCAATAGGCCGTTTTTATATGAAAATCAAAAATACAAGGGTTAACTAGCTGTTAACCCTTGTATATTTATAAGGAGACCTAAATGATAACTGACTCTTTTAGAAAAATGTATCATGATAAGGAGCATCCAAAAAAGTCAGACAACAGAAAGAATGAATTCCTAAAATGGAATATTTCTGTTAACATATTAAGTCTACAATTATTTCTAAGCTTTGTCAAGAATTTTTTCTTATTTTTTTAAAAATTTTTGACTAGAAAAATAAAAATTGACAATCTTTTCTAAAAGGTTATAATGAATATAATAACTATACTAATTATAAAGAGGTGTCGCCCATGGTGATTGCATTAAAAAATGATGATCTAGAAGTACAATGTAAGACATTTGGTGGGGAATTGAGCTCCATTCGAAGTAAGGAAGGCATAGAATATCTCTGGCAGGGGGACCCAGAGTATTGGTCAGGACAAGCGCCGGTTCTGTTTCCGATTTGCGGGAGTGTTCGTAATGGCCAAGTGCAGTATCATCTAAAAGATGGAGTGAAGACAGGCCAGCTTCCAAGACACGGCCTCATTCGCAAAAGAGAGTTTGAACTAAAAGAACAAACAGACCATCGTCTTGTCTTTGAAATTACCTCTAACGACGAAAGCTTACAAAATTATCCCTACCATTTTCGAGTGGAAATCGCTTATGAATTGAAAGGAAAAGAAATCACTATCACCTATCGCGTGCAAAATCTAGAGTCAGATCAAGTCATGCCTTATTTCATTGGAGGGCATCCAGCCTTTCGTTGTCCCCTTTTAGCAGATGAAGACTATGAAGACTACGAGTTGATTTTTGAAAAAGAAGAAAGCTGTAGCGTTCCTCTCTTGTTCACAGAAACCGGTTTGGTTGATCGCCTGCAGCGGACGCCATTTTTAGACCATAGTCGTAGCCTACCTTTGCGCCATGAACTATTTGAAAAAGACGCCATTATTTTAGATCAATTAGCTTCTAAATCTGTGCAGCTCCTCTCGAAAAAATCTGGTAAAGGTTTGGAATTTGCCTTTGCAGATTTTGAGAATCTCGTCCTTTGGTCTACCAATAACAAGGGTCCTTTCATTGCCTTGGAGCCTTGGACGGGTATTTCCACATCTGCAGAAGAGGGCGATTTCTTCGAAGATAAAAAAGGTGTGATCCAGTTGGCTCCCCAAGAGACACGGAGTCACCAGTACCGTATCACCATTTTGTAAATGAAAAACCGTTGGACTATGGAGTTCGACGGTTCTTTTTGATATAGTTTAGCTTTGCTTGGCGCGATTTCTTTTTAAAGAGAGCCTCGGCAGACATAGCAGAGGGTTTATCTGGATAGGATTCTTGGTAAAGAAGTTTAACAGGGAGACGAGCCCGTGTGTATTTGGCGCCTTTTCCAGCATTGTGAGTCTTTAGGCGTTTTTCGACATCCGTGGTGTAGCCAGTGTAGAGGGAGCCATCCGCACACTCTAGGACATACATGTAAGCTTTAGTTTCCATAGTAGATCTCATGAATCTCGTCTGTATAGCTGCCGTCTTCATTGTGAATAAAGAGGGGAGGCAGAATTTTTAAACCATCCAGTGAGCCATCCTTGATCGCCTCAATCAACAACATATTCGCCTCTTTGGTCACTTTTGGATAGACAAACTGGATCCGTTTAGGTGCAAGATTGTATCGTTTCATAGTTTCGATGATATCTAAAAAGCGATCTGGACGATGGACCATCGCTAAGCGACCATTTGATTTGAGAACCCGCTGAGCCACATGGCAAATCTCATCTAAATTGGTGGTAATTTCATGCCGAGCTAAGAGGTAGTGTTCACTCTCATTGAGATTGGAATGCTCATCCACCTTGAAATAAGGAGGATTGCAAAGGATAATATCCACCTTACTCCCCTTGATATGTCGAGGGAGATGCTTGAGGTCATCGGTGATCATGGACATTTGCTGGTTCAAGTCATTGAGGGCAATGGAGCGGGTAGCCATATCTGCTAAACGTTCCTGAATTTCGACACCAATGATCTGAGCCTCTGTTCGGGTACTTGCAAATAGTCCCACAGCTCCATTTCCAGCGCAGAGATCCACGATCAATCCTCGCTTGGGCAATTTTGGAAAACGTGAGAGCAGGACGCTATCTACGGAGTAACTAAAAACTTCCCGATTTTGTATGATTTTTACATCACTTGAAAAGAGTTGGTTGACGCGCTCGCCGTCTTTTAATTCGATATCTGTCATGGCTCTATTATAGCATGAAAAGAGGCTTGGGGAAAGGCGGGCAGAACAGAAAAAGTTGAGAGTTTTTCTCTCAACTTTTTTTAATCAAATTCATATTTTTGTAGAATCGTTGTGAGGATAAAGACTCCTGTAAAGATGGCCATCAATGCCAGATAAACTGGGAAAGTAGTGGCTGTAAGGAGTGAAATCTCGATCAAGTTTTTCAATACAACCGCAGATGCGTAGAATCCTACAACAGAGAAGAGGATGAGGAGGGCTCGCCAGATATTTAGTGGCAGGCAAGAACGGATGACGGATAGGAAACCGATGGATCCAAGTAAGTAATAGGATACAGTAGACATATCGGCTGCAGACCAACCATGGCTTGCTCCCCAAAGGCGAATGAACAAGACACTAAAGACGACCATCAAGGCGCTTGGTAAGGCTAACAGAAGGGAACGTCTTAAGAAGTGTTTTTCAACCGGTTTGATATTGCGTTCAAAGGTCAACACAAATGGTGGGAATCCTTCGACGAATTGGTCAATTAAGGTGATTTGAATAGGGATGAATGGAAAAATCAGCAAATAATTGACGTTGAAGAAAAGGGCACTGGCGATACAGATAATAGCCAAGAGGAAGGAATAGATCGTTTTGATAAAGAAGATTGGAGCGATTCGTCCAATGTTATTCACCACACGACGGCCTTCAAAAAGAATTTCTGGAACGTCATTAAAGTCAGAGTTCAAAAGAACAATATTGGCAATTTGACGAGTTGCGGGATCTCCCTCGGCCATCACGATGGAGCAGTCTGCTTCGCGAAGAGCAAGGATATCATTGACCCCATCTCCTGTCATAGCAGTCGTCCGACCAGCTGCTTTCAAGGTTTGGATAAGCAGTTTTTTCTGGTGAGGAGACACGCGCCCAAAGATAGCTGTTTCTTCTGCTTGATCCACTAATTGATCATCAGAAATTTTTGAACAATCGATGTAGTTCTCATAATTTTTGAAGCCAGCTTGTTGAGCGATATAAGAGACCGTCACAGGGTTGTCACCGGAGATGATTTTGAGATCCACTCCTTGAGAGCGCAAATACTCAAGAGTATCTGAAGCCCCTTCACGAATGGGGTCTGTAATCTCAATAACCGCAATCCCTTCAAGATTTTCAGGCAGATTCAATTCCTGCATGCTGATCAGTTCTGAACTATGAGCCAAGACGAGCACGCGCGATCCACGAGCTTGTGCTTCGACGACAGCAGCTGGATTTTCTTTCAGGAGCATTTCAGGAGCACCGAGAAAGACGGTTCCAAGGTTGGATAGGTGCATGGCTCCCCATTTCCGATCACTTGAGAAAGGAATAATGTTTTCCGCAGTATAAGCATGCTCCAACTCCCCATAAGCCTTGCGAATAGCTTGAGCAGTAGGATTGGTGTCCTCGCTATATTGCATGTAAGCAGAGAGGATGACCTGGATCGTCTGTTCCGAAAAATGATCAGACAAGCTATGGAGAGCTTCGACTGTCATCTTCCCTTGAGTGATGGTACCGGTCTTATCAAGACACAAGGTATCCACACGCGCCAGGGTTTCTACTGAGTACATTTCTTGGACAAGAACCTTGCGCATACCGAGCTTAATCACCGCTGTCAAAAGAGATGTAACCGTCAGTAGGGCAATTCCCTTTGGCAACATTCCCAAGAGAGCTGTTGAAGAATTCACGACAGAATCCTTGATTGGCAGCATCTTGATCAACAGAGCTTCAAAGAAGAGGGCAAGGCCAAATGGGATGATAATTTTACCAGTGAAGCTAGAAATTTTCGCTAAGTTATAAAGAATACGCGAATTGATAGGCTTCAAGGTTTTGGCTTCCATCATCAGTTTGTTGGCATAGTTGTTTGCTCCAACTCGCTTGACACGGGCATAGACTTGACCACTGGCAATATAACTACCAGAAAGCAGTTCATCACCAACTTCTTTTAAGACCAGATCACTCTCACCAGTCAGCATAGCTTCATTGGCTTCAGCGATACCAGACATGACTTCGGCATCACTAGGGATCTGCTCACCCGAAGATAAGAGCATTAAATCACCTAGAACAAGCTTTTCTGGTGGAATCGCATCTTTTTCCCCGTCACGAATGACAGTCACTAGCTCACGACTCATGAGATTGAGTTTATCAATCATCCGCTTGGCGCGCATCTCGGTCATGATCCCTGTAATGGCATTGAAGCAAATGACTGCAAAAAAGATCATATTGCTCCAGGCCTGTACAGCAGCCAAGGCCACAGCAATCACAAAGTTTAAGGTATTAAACAAGGTGAAGACGTTGCGTTTGATAATTTGCCAGGTACTGGTACTTGTATTCGTTGTAAAATCATTGGTTTGTCCGCGATCCATTTTCTTGCGGACTTCACTGAGGGACAAGCCCTTTAAATCAATAGTTTCCATAGACAATATGATATCATTTTTTTGAGAAAAAGACTATCTAGAATCGGTCCGCTGAGACATTTTTTATCTAAAAAAGGTTTGCGGTCAAAATCAGGATACGGTATAATAAGAAAGAACCTTTTACAGGATGGAATATCTTGTAGAGAGACGAATGAAATGGATTTGAGGAACAACTATGTTTTATACCTATTTACGTGGCCTTGTTGCCTTTATTCTTTGGGTTTTAAATGGGAATGCCCATTACCATCATAAGGACAATATTCCAGATCGGGAAGAGAACTACATCTTGGTATCCCCTCACCGAACTTGGTGGGATCCAGTCTATATGGCCTTTGCAACCAAGCCAAAGCAATTTATCTTTATGGCGAAAAAAGAACTCTTCACCAATCGTATTTTTGGCTGGTGGATTCGCATGTGTGGGGCTTTTCCGATTGACCGTGAAAATCCAGGAGCAGAAGCCATTAAGTATCCTGTCAATATGCTGAAAAAGAGCAACCGTTCTTTGATTATGTTCCCAAGTGGAAGCCGTCATTCTCAAGACGTCAAAGGCGGTGTTGCCATCATTGCCAAAATGGCTAAGGTCCGTATCATGCCAGTGACTTATACTGGTCCAAGAGACTTGAAAGGGTTGGCAACGGGTGAACGCATTGATATGAACTTTGGACATCCCATTGATATTTCGGATATTAAAAAGATGAATGACGAAGGAGTGGCAGAAGTTGCTCGCCGTATCCAAGAGGAGTTTGACCGCTTGGATGCGGAAGCACAAGCGATCAACACCCCAACAAAACCTTTTATCTTGATTCGTTTGTTAAAAATCCTTTTGATTCCCCTTGTCTTAGTCGTGGGCATCTTGACCTTGCTCTTTAGTTACCTGGCAAGCTTTGTATGGGATCCAGACAAACATCGGAAAAACAAGTAAAAAAACTGAGAGTTTCTCTCAGTTTTTTTTTATTTTTACGAATAATAAAAGTGAGAGGAGGTTTCTTATGGAGGATATCATTGAAAAAATCAAAGAATATAAGCTCTTTTTAGCTCTTACTGCTATCGGACTCTTAATTGGAGGGTATTTTCTTTTTCATCGACCTCAGTCAAGTGCATCCACCATACCGGATCTTTATCAGGCTTCTAGTTTAACTTCGAGCAAAGAAAAGGTGCAGACCACTAGTTCCAAAGAAGAAAAGACGGCGACTTCTGTGTCTGATGCACCTGAGATCATTACGGTCGATGTCAAAGGAGCCGTCAAACAACCAGGTGTCTATGAGTTGCGCTCCAATAGCAGAGTCCATGATGCTATTTATAAGGCAGGCGGGATGACAGCAGATGCCAATAGCCAATCGGTCAACTTGGCGCAAAAACTCACCGATGAAGCAGTGATCTATGTTGCTAAAGAAGGGGAGGATGTTCCAGCACTTGGAAGTTCAGAAAGTTCTGTAACTGCGTCAGCACCAGCAGAAAAAACAGGCAAGGTCCATTTAAATCGAGCAACCGAATCAGAGCTCCAGACAGTATCGGGCATTGGACAGAAACGTGCCCAGGACATTATCGCCTATCGCGAAGCAAATGGTCCTTTTCGATCAGTGGATGATCTGAAGAATGTTTCAGGAATCGGAGAGAAAACACTGGAGAAACTAAGAGATGCTTTCACGGTGGATTAAAGACCTTCCTTTTTCGCTTGTCCATCTCGCTTTTGTACTCCTATGGCTGTATTTTAGTATCTATCAACCATCTTGGCTTTCGATCAGCGGTCTAGTAGTAGTGGGAGTTTTAGCGCTGCATCACTATAAAGGGGATCGCTCAAGTTTGCTAGGGCTTGCTTTAGCAACCCTTTGTTTTGCGGCCTTCTTTGTCTTTCAGCGACTACAGGATCATCCAGTACAAGCAGAAAGTCAGCCCCCATCCCACTTACGACTGATTCCAGATACCATCAAGATCAATGGGGACGCCCTGTCTTTTCGTGCTAAAAATCAGGGAAGGACCTACCAAGTCTTCTACACTTTAAAATCAGAAAAAGAAAAACAGCAGTGGCAAAGTCAAACTCATTTGTTGGAGTTGACGTATAAAGGTGCTATAGAAGAGCCAGAAGGGCAGCGAAATTTTAGAGGATTTGACTATCGGTCTTATTTGGAAACACAGGGGATTCACTATCAAATAAAAATTGAAGCGATCCAATCCGCACTTCCTATACAGACTTGGAATGTTTTCGATTGCCTATCTCAATGGAGGCGCCAAGCCATTGTTTGGAGCAAGGAGCACTTTCCACAACCGATGAACCAGTATATGACCGGCCTTCTTTTTGGCTATTTAGATACGGATTTTGAAGAGATGGACCAGCTTTACACGAGTTTAGGAATCATCCATTTATTCGCCTTATCTGGGATGCAGGTTGGCTTTTTCATCAATGGGATCCGGAAAGCTCTCTTACGTCTAGGAATCTTGCAAGAGACAGTCGATATCTGGATGCTTCCAATTTCTTTGGTCTATGCTGGCTTGACAGGTTTTTCTGTTTCAGTGGTTCGTAGCCTCTTGCAGAAGATCCTCTCTCAAAAGGGGGTCCGAGGGATGGAGAATATGGCGATGACCTTGATGATCTTAATGTTGCTCATGCCCAAGTTTCTCCTGACAGCTGGAGGGGTCTTGAGTTGTGCCTACGCCTTTATTTTGACCTTGGTAGATACCAGTTCTTATTCCGGACTGAAAAAGCTACTAGTGGAAAGTTTCTGGATTAGCCTGGGGATTTTGCCCCTTTTGACCTATTACTTTAGTGTCTTTCAACCCTGGTCACTCCCTTTAACCTTCCTCTTTTCTTTCTTATTTGATCTTGTCCTTCTTCCAGGTTTAACGGTGCTATTTATCTTATCGATTCTAAAGCCCCTTACAATTTTTAACAGTTTCTTTCTTCTTATAGAGGAGTGTATTCGTTGGATTTCAAAGCTCACGTCGCTACCTTTGGTATTTGGTCAGCCGACGGGACCAGCTCTGATCGCTCTCTTCCTTCTTTTAGGGATCTTGTATGATCTTCGAAAGCAAAAAAAACGTCGTTTCCTATTAATAGGCATGATTCTACTCATCTTTTGTTGGACCAAGCATCCTTTAGAAAATGAGATCACCATGGTGGATATCGGTCAAGGAGACAGTATCTTTTTACGCGATTGGAAAGGAAGAACCATATTGATTGATGTCGGAGGACGTGTCACTTTTAAAAGTGGAGAAAAGTGGCAAGAGCGCAGTCAATCTGCCAATGCGGATCAAACCTTGATTCCCTATCTCAAGAGTCGAGGTGTTGGAAAACTCGATGCTTTGGTCTTGACTCATACAGACCAGGACCATATGGGTGATATGGTGGAGGTTGCCAAACAAATCCCAATTAAAAAAGTGTATGTCAGTCCAGGTAGTCTAACTAATTCTCAATTTCGAGAGAAATTGAAACTGCTTCATAGTCCGATTAAAGTAGTCCAGAGAGGGGATCAACTACCTATTTTTGATCATCATCTAGAAGTCTTATCACCTGATGAAGTGGGGGATGGTAAAAATGATGATTCGATTGTCCTCTACGGGCAGTTCTATCAGAAACGATTTTTGTTCACAGGTGATCTGGAAGAAGCCGGAGAGAAGAAACTATTGAAAAACGATCCACAATTACAAGTAGATGTCTTGAAAGTAGGCCACCACGGTTCTAAAGGTTCCTCTAGTGATGTGTTTTTAGATCAGTTACATCCTCAGTTGGCCTTGATCTCTGTTGGAAAGAAAAATCGCTACCAACATCCCCATAAAGAATTGCTCGATCGTCTAGAGGAACGCTCTATTTCTTATCTTCGTACCGATGAAAGGGGAGCAATTCGCTTGATTGGGTGGGACCATTGGAGGGTAGAAACGGTCCGCTAGAGACGAGGAGAGGTTTGCTTTCTATGCTGAAAATTGCTATTATAGAAAGTGAAATCAATGTAAAGGTAGAATCGTATGAACGCATTTAAGCAATTTTGGATACAGTATGCAGATTTTTCAAGTAAGACCAGTCGGGCCCATTTTTGGCTAGCTTTTTTCTGGAATTCCCTGATTTCTTTGCCTCTTTGGGTTTTTTATATCGTGGCCTCTTTATCCCATCAAAATGCTCAAGAAACGCTCAATTTTTCAGCTGTTCATTCTAAGACAGGTTTATGGGCGCTCGCTTTCTTAGCATTCTTTTACTTCCTCATTTTAGTACCCAGTCAAGCCATTTGTGTGCGTCGCTTGCGGGATGCAGGAATCCATTGGTCTTGGATCTTTTTAAACCTTGGTCCGGTTCTGCTCTATTTGTTGACGGGGCTAGATATTTTCCTATTTCTTTGGGGGATTACAGTTATTTCTCTCTTGATTCTCATGATGCTTCCAGGGAAAAATACCTTCCCACAACCAGTAGAAACTCCTATGGGAGTAGTTTCTGAACCACAGGTCACAGCGACAGGGGGGAGCTTTGGCGGCAACTCGTTTGAGCAAATTCCAAATTTTGTAGCAGCACCTGATTTGTCTGATGAAAAACCACCATTGGAACAAAAGATGGCTGCTGAACACGAAATCCACTAAACTGATAAAAGATAAGAGAGTTTCATGCAAGCAATTACCGACACTAAACATCTGACGGTTCAAACTCTGCCTCCTATTCTTGTCTTGACGGGTGAGGATGTAGGTCAATTTGAATGGTTAAAAAAAGACATTTTAAAAAAAATAGGCTATGATCCCTCAGATTTGAATTATTCTTATTTTGATATGAAGGAAGCCTCCTATGCTGAAGTCGAACTGGATTTGGTCAGTCTTCCCTTTTTTGCAGATGAAAAAATCGTGATTTTGGATCACTTATTGGATTTGACCACTGCCAAAAAACGCAATTTAACCGATGAAGATCTGAAGCAATTTGAAAATTATCTGGAAAATCCTTCTGAATCGACCCGTTTGGTGATATTTGCAGAAGGAAAATTAGATAGTAAGCGCCGCTTGGTCAAACTCCTAAAACGGGATGCCCAAATCATTGAAGCAACAACACCTAAAGAGCAAGATTTAAAGCGTTATTTTGCAAGTCAGGCCCAAGAATTGGGCATACAGTTTGTGGGCGATTCCTTGGACCAGCTACTCTTAAAATCTGGCTATGATTTTGGAGAGTTACAGAAGAATCTCGCTCTGTTGCAGGCTTATAAAGAAGATGGTCAGATTACCCTCCAAGATATCAAGGAGGTTGTTCCAAAGTCCTTGCAAGATAATATTTTTGATCTGACACAGATGATTCTCAAACGCCAAATCGATCAAGCCCGGAATTTGGTTAAGGATCTCCGCTTACAAGGAGAAGATGAAATAAAATTGATCGCTATTTTGTTGGGACAATTCCGAATGTTTTCTCAAGTTAAAATTTTCTCAGAAGAAGGCCAATCCGAAAGCCAAATTGTAGCGAGCTTGTCGGAGTTGTCAGGACGCAAGGTCAATCCTTATCAGGTGAAGTTTGCCTTACGGGATAGCCGCAGGCTTTCCTTGTCCTTTTTGAAGCAAGCTATGATGACCTTCATCGAGACGGATTATGCGATTAAAAGTGGAACATATGAAAAAGACTACTTATTTGATTTGGCCCTGTTGAAAGTAGCGAATAGCGTCTAACGATGAATGAAATCGCAAGCAGATTAGTTGAATAATTTAGCTGTTTACGTTATCATCAAGTCAGTAATAAAGAAAAGAGGACCATAAAATGGCTATCATTTTACCAGAATTACCATATGCTTATGATGCATTGGAACCTTATATCGATGAAGAAACCATGCATTTGCACCATGATAAACACCATCAAACATATGTAAACAATGTGAATGCAGCTCTTGAAAAACATCCTGAAATTGGAGAAGACCTTGAAAGCTTGTTAGCTGATGTTGAATCCATTCCAGCTGACATTCGCCAAGCTGTGATCAACAATGGTGGTGGTCATTTGAACCACGCTCTTTTCTGGGAATTGATGACTCCAGAACAAACAGCTCCTTCAGCAGAACTTGCTGCAGCGATTGATGCTACATTTGGTTCATTTGAAGACTTCAAAGCAGCCTTCACAGCAGCAGCAACGACACGTTTTGGTTCTGGCTGGGCATGGTTGGTTGTCAACAAAGAAGGCAAACTCGAAGTGACTTCAACAGCAAACCAAGATACACCAATCTCTGAAGGTAAAACACCAATCCTTGGTTTGGATGTTTGGGAACATGCCTACTACGTGAAATACCGTAACGTACGTCCTGACTACATCAAAGCTTTCTTCTCAGTGATTAACTGGAATAAAGTTAATGAATTGTTTGCAGCAGCAAAATAATAAAATGAAGGAATCTATAAGAGTAAGTATTGGCTCTTATAGATTTTTTATTTGCATCCGGAAAATCGGAGTATAATTTCTTGCGTTTGGTCAGGAAAATGATACACTAGTAGGAGTGTGTCTTACTTGTCTGAAGCCTGGTTTGAAGGGCCTAGGCAAGGTAAAGATAAACCTTAAAATGAAAACTGAAACATTCAGGGAGAAATGAAATGACTAGTATTACCATTACCAAAGGAGCTGTTGAGACGCCTATCTATTTGCGGATGTTGAATCGTCATGGCTTGATTGCAGGTGCAACAGGAACAGGAAAAACGGTTACGCTCAAGGTCCTAACAGAAAAATTAAGCAAAGAAGGCGTTCCGGTCTTTCTAGCCGATATCAAGGGAGATTTATCTGGCTTAGCCAAAGCCGGGCAATGGACGCCAAAACTGGAAGAACGCTACAAACTTCTTGGGATCACAGATCCGTTTGAGCCACAAGCCTTCCCAGTTCGATTGTGGGACGTCTTTGGCCAAGCTGGTCATCCTGTTCGGGCGACCGTCGAAGGGATGGGGTCATTGCTTCTGTCTCGTCTACTTGATTTGAATGAAACCCAATCAGGAATTCTCGCAATTGTCTTTAAAGTAGCCCAAGAGAAAGATTGGCCTTTGATTGATTTGAAGGACCTGCAAAGCCTTTTAAAGGAAGTCTATGAACACAGTTCAGACTATTCGGCCCAATATGGCAATATCACCAAACAATCTGTCGGAGCCATCCAAAGAAGTCTCTTGGTTCTCGAAGAAGAAGGAGCAGACCAGTTTTTCGGAGAGCCCGCACTTGATTTAAATGACTTCATGCAACTTGATGCATCTGGTCGTGGTTATATCAATATTCTTTCGGCTACAAAGCTCTTTCATTCACCAAAATTGTACTCAACCTTTTTGATTTGGATGCTGTCTCGTCTCTTTGAAACACTTCCAGAGGTTGGGGATCCTGAAAAGCCAAAATTGGTCTTCTTCTTTGATGAAGCGCATCTTCTCTTCAAGGATGCAAGCAAGCTCTTTCTTGAGAAGGTTGAGCAAGTGGTACGCCTAATTCGTTCGAAGGGTGTAGGGATTTACTTTATTACCCAAAATCCTCAAGACCTTCCAGAATCTGTTTTGGCACAGCTTGGAAATCGTGTTCAGCATGCACTTCGAGCTTATACACCAAAAGAAATGAAGGCGATCAAGGTTGCTGCCCAAAGTTTTCGTCCAAATCCAGATTTTGATACAGAAACAGTGATCACAGAGTTAGGGACAGGGGAAGCCTTGGTTTCTTTCCTCAATGAAAAGGGACAGCCTAGTGTAGTTGAGCGTGCTTATATTCTCTCTCCTCAATCGAGTTTTGACCTCTTAAATGAGAGTGAACAATTGGCCTTGATCACGACATCGCCTTTCCATCAAAAGTATGCGACGACGATTGATCGAGAATCTGCCTATGAAAAATTAGCAGCTAAAGCAAGCAAGGAAGCAAAAGAAAAAGAGCAAAAAGAAGCAGAAAAGGAAGAGGCTGCAGCAGATAAGGCAGCTCAAAAACGTAGTCCAGGTCGTCCAAGAAAATCTAGTCTTGAAAAGGCAAAAGATTCCTTCTTGAGTTCCTTATTCCGGACGATTGCGCGTGAGATCGCTAAGCTGATTATGGGCTCCTTTAAACGGAAATAAGCCTTTTATGAAAAGAAAAAAACTTTTTATAAAGAAACCGTTTTCTCTTTCTGATAATTCTTGTTATTTTCAGTAGAATCTTTTATAATTAATCTCGTATGAAAAAATATTTTAATCTACGCTCGATCATGATTGCGGTCAGTATTTTATTGTGCTTAGTGGGAACAAGCGCACTGGGCTACTTGCATCTTACGCAACCAACAGCATCAGCAATTGAAAAAAAAGCAAAGAAAACAAAAGAAGCAAAAGAACAAGATATCGAAAAGTCTACCCCTGAGACGAAAAAACCACGTGTCAAATCTCCTGAAGCTAAGCAAGCAGTAGTAGATGCAGACATGGAAACGATGAGCGCTTATGGCCTTGTCTATGATTATGCTAATAAAGGTTTGGTAGAGGTTGTCCAGGATTTCCTAGCAGAAAGTGGAATTGATCCGTCACAAGTTGCCTTCACGTATCGCAATGCCATTACTGGAGAGCAATTTGCCATGAATGATCTTCAACCAATGACGGCAGGTAGTACCTATAAGCTACCGTTGAACATGTTGGTGGTGGATGAAGTCGCAAAGGGCAAACTGAATTTAACAGATCGGTTTGACATTACCAACACCTACTATGAATATGTAGGGGAGCATGACAATTACGTTGCTGCCTTTGATGGAGCTATGTCTATCCCTGATATGCAGCGCTATTCATTGGTTTACTCTGAAAATACCCCAGCCTATGCTTTGGCAGATCGTTTAGGGGGGATGGAGCAAGCGCGCAAGTTGTTCAGTCGTTATGGTCAATCCCGTTCACCAGAAGTCAAAACCTTTAGCGAAGATAATAAAACGACAACAGATTATTACATCCATGTCTTGGAATACCTTTGGAATCATCAAGAAAAATATGCAGATTTACTAGAACTGATCGGGGAGTCTTTCCCAGGTGAGTACTATAAGAAATTCTTGCCAGATTTGGTGATTCAACAAAAACCAGGTTATGTTGCTGAAGCACTTAATGTGGATGCGATTGTCCGTGAATCGACTCCTTATTTGGTTGCCATTTACACTGCAGGACTTGGAGGTACGACTCCAGAAAGTTCTGAAATCAGTGGCGTTGGTCTTTATCAATTGGGACAATTGGCTTATGTTATCAATGAATGGCATCGTGTCAATATGAATGAATAATCAACAAAAGGTCTGAGGGTTGCTCAGACCTTTTCTTCTAACAAAGTATCATGAAAATGACTTGGTGTTCCGAATTACTTTTCTGTTCTAAAGAGACTTCTTTCCCTTTTCTATAAAAAGTATGTTATACTAATAATAGTAATAAGAGGAAGTATAGACATGATTACAAAGGAAGATTACCAGTTGCTTCGCTCGCATCCAGCCTTTTCTGCGCTACCAGTGGAGTTATTTGATAAATTAGCTGTTGAAATTCATGCCAGGGATATCCCTAAGGGACAAATTTTATTTTATGCAGGAGATAGGCGGGAGCGCATTTTTCTTCTGGCAAAAGGCTTTGCTCGTATTGAGCAATTTGATTCGTCTGACCAATTCTCCTATATGGATTATATAAAGAGGGGGGCTTTGTTCCCTTATGGTGGGATGTTCCAGGATGAGCGTTACCACTATACTGCTAGTGCGGTGACGGATTTGCGTTGTTTCGTGATCCCCGTTAATCTCTATGAATTATATGCCCAAGAGAGTAAGGAGCAGTTGCTCTTTATTATGAGAAAGCTCTCTTCCATCCTAGAATTTCAAGAGTTGCGCTTGCGCAATGTCGTGACAGCTAGTGCCAGTGAGCGTGTGATTCAATCCTTAGCCATTCTGTGCAAGGACTATGAAAGCCTTGGAAATCAACTTCCATTTCCAATTAGTATGAAGGAAATGGCCAAATTAGCAGCCACAACTCGAGAAACTGTCAATCAAGTTTTAAAGAAACTCATCGATTCTCATAAGATCCAGTATGAGAGAAAACAACTAACTTTTCTAGATACAGCCTACTTTTTAAAAAGTTTTGAAGAGATCAACTAATTTGTTGATCTTTTTTTATTTTTTACAAAAAAATATATATTCATAAAAATAATATAAAAGGCAAAATATGCAAAGAAAACGCTTCATATTAACTAAAAAATAGGAAAGATTCAAAAAAATGCTAAATTCTTTGCATTCAAAAAGTAGAATCCTTTGTGAAAGCGGTATCATTAAAGACTATAATAACAACTGTAATAAGCTTGTGAACAAGCTCAAAGAAAAAAGGAGGATGACAGATGTCAACTAAACCAATTCATGTTTTCTCAGAAATTGGAAAACTGAAAAAAGTAATGTTGCACCGTCCAGGTAAAGAGTTGGAAAACTTGATGCCTGACTATCTAGAGCGTCTTCTTTTTGATGATATTCCATTCTTGGAAGATGCACAAAAAGAACACGACAATTTTGCTCAAGCGCTTCGTAACGAAGGAATCGAAGTACTTTATCTTGAAAAATTGGCAGCTGAGTCATTGACTACTCCAGAAATTCGCGAACAATTCATCGAAGAATATCTTGATGAAGCAAACATTCGTGGACGCCAAACTAAAAACGCTATTCGCGAAATCCTTCGTGGTATTGAAGACAACCAAGAATTGGTTGAAAAAACAATGGCTGGTTTCCAAAAAGCTGAGCTTCCAGAAATTCCTGAAGCTGACAAAGGCTTGACAGACCTTGTTGAATCTGACTACCCATTTGCGATTGATCCAATGCCAAACTTGTACTTCACACGTGACCCATTTGCTACAATTGGGAATGCAGTATCATTGAACCACATGTATGCTGATACACGTAACCGTGAAACTTTGTATGGTAAATATATCTTCAAATATCACCCAGTATATGGTGGTAATGTAGAATTGGTATACAACCGTGAAGAAGACACTCGTATCGAAGGTGGGGACGAATTAGTCCTTTCTAAAGATGTCTTGGCAGTTGGTATCTCACAACGTACAGATGCTGCATCAATTGAAAAATTGTTGGTAAACATCTTCAAGAAGAACGTTGGCTTCAAGAAAGTCTTGGCCTTCGAATTTGCGAACAACCGTAAATTCATGCACTTGGATACAGTATTCACAATGGTGGACTACGATAAATTCACCATCCACCCAGAAATCCAAGGCAACCTTCGCGTCTTCTCTGTAACATATGAAAATGAAGCATTGAAGATTGTTGAAGAAAAAGGTGATTTGGCTGAATTACTTGCTGAAAACCTTGGTGTTGAAAAAGTTACATTGATCCCTTGTGGTGATGGCAATGTGGTTGCAGCTGCTCGTGAACAATGGAACGACGGATCAAATACTCTTACAATCGCACCTGGTGTGGTAGTTGTATACGATCGTAACACAGTCACAAACAAGAAATTAGAAGAATACGGACTTCGTTTGATTAAGATCCGCGGAAGTGAATTGGTTCGCGGTCGTGGTGGACCTCGTTGTATGTCAATGCCATTTGAACGTGAAGAAATCTAATAGAGAAGACCGGGAGCTGGTCTTTGGGGATCAGCTCTTCCTTCTTACTGATCAATACTAGAAAGAAAATAGGAGACAAATAGAATGACAAATTCAGTGTTCCAAGGACGTAGCTTCTTGGCAGAAAAAGACTTTACACGTGCAGAGTTAGAATACCTTATTGGACTTTCAGCTCACTTGAAAGACCTTAAAAAACGCAACATTGAACACCACTATCTTGCTGGTAAAAATATTGCGCTTTTGTTTGAAAAAACTTCAACTCGTACTCGTGCTGCCTTCACAACAGCAGCTATCGATCTTGGTGCTCACCCAGAATACCTAGGTGCAAACGACATCCAACTTGGTAAAAAAGAATCTACAGAAGATACTGCTAAAGTTCTTGGACGTATGTTTGACGGTATTGAATTCCGTGGTTTCAGCCAACGTATGGTTGAAGAATTGGCTGAATTCTCAGGTGTTCCAGTTTGGAATGGTTTGACTGACGAATGGCACCCAACTCAAATGCTTGCAGACTACTTGACAGTTCAAGAAAACTTTGGACGTTTGGAAGGTTTGACACTTGTATACTGTGGTGATGGACGTAACAATGTTGCGAACAGCCTTCTTGTAACAGGTGCTATCCTTGGTGTGAACGTACACATCTTCTCACCAAAAGAACTCTTCCCAGAAAAAGAAATCGTTGAATTGGCAGAAGGATTTGCAAAAGAAAGTGGCGCTCATATCTTGATCACTGAAGATGCTGACGAAGCAGTGAAAGGTGCAGACGTACTTTACACTGACGTTTGGGTATCAATGGGTGAAGAAGACAAATTTGCAGAACGTGTTGCCCTTTTGAAACCTTACCAAGTAAACATGGATTTGATTAAGAAAGCTGATAACGAAGACTTGATCTTCTTGCACTGCTTACCAGCCTTCCACGATACAAATACTGTTTACGGTAAAGATGTTGCTGAAAAATTCGGCGTAGAAGAAATGGAAGTTACTGACGAAGTGTTCCGTAGCAAATATGCTCGTCACTTTGACCAAGCTGAAAACCGTATGCACACCATCAAAGCGGTTATGGCAGCTACTCTTGGTAACTTGTACATTCCAAAAGTTTAAGACTTTATAACCGTATACCAACAGCTATAGGGGCTGGACTGCTAGCTTTAGTCCTGCCCCTATTTTTTATAGAAAGGGAAAATTTATGTCAAGAAAAATCGTCGTTGCTTTGGGAGGAAATGCGATTCTCTCATCTGATCCTTCTGCTCAAGCTCAACAAGAAGCGCTTGTAGAAACAGCTAAACACTTAGTCAAATTAATCAAAAATGGGGATGACTTGATCATCACTCACGGAAATGGTCCTCAAGTAGGAAACCTCTTGCTCCAACATTTGGCAGCAGATTCTGAAAAGAACCCAGCTTTCCCATTGGATTCATTAGTTGCTATGACCGAAGGAAGCATTGGCTACTGGCTTCAAAATGCTCTTCAAAATGCTCTTCATGAAGAAGGAATCGAAAAAGATGTGGCTTCTGTTGTGACACAAGTCATTGTTGATAAGAACGACCCAGCTTTTGTCAACCTCAGCAAACCAATCGGTCCATTCTACTCAGAAGAAGAAGCAAAAGCAGAAGCTGAAAAAACAGGAGCAACTTTCAAAGAAGATGCTGGTCGTGGCTGGCGTAAAGTCGTTGCTTCACCAAAACCAGTGGATATCAAAGAAATCAATACCATCCGTACTTTGTTGAACGACGGTCAAGTCGTTGTGGCAGCCGGTGGTGGCGGTATCCCAGTTGTGAAAGAAGCAGATGGTAGCTTATCTGGTGTTGAAGCTGTTATCGATAAAGACTTTGCATCTCAACGTTTGGCTGAATTAGTAGAAGCAGACCTCTTCATCGTCTTGACTGGTGTCGATTATGTCTTTGTGAACTACAACAAACCAGACCAAGCAAAATTGGAACATGTTAATGTGGCTCAATTGGAAGAATATATCAAACAAGACCAATTTGCACCAGGAAGCATGCTTCCTAAAGTGGAAGCTGCGATTGCCTTTGTAAATGGTCGCCCAGAAGGAAAAGCAGTTATTACATCACTTGAAAACCTTGGAGCTTTGATTGAGTCTGAAAGTGGAACAATCATCCAAAAAGACTAATGAAAAATTAGGAAAAAACTAGTATTTTAAAGCTTATTGTGATAGAATAAATCTATAGGTAAGCGTTTTACAAGATGCTCTTGTAAAACATCACTCACACTTTGTTGCGTTAGGAGGAAGACAAATGAGTGAAAAAACGAAAAAAGGATTTAAGATGCCTTCATCTTTTTCCGTATTGTTAATTATCATTGCTATTATGGCAGTGTTAACTTGGATTATTCCAGCTGGTCAATACAAGGTTGACGATGCAGGTGCTATCATTGCAGGTAGTTATGAATCTGTAAAAGCACATCCTCAAGGAATTTGGGATGTTTTGATGGCCCCAATCAATGCCATGCTTGGTAAAGCACCAACTAGTGCAGCGATTGACGTAGCCTTCTTTATCTTGATGGTCGGTGGTTTCCTTGGAGTTGTGAACGAAACAGGTACCCTTGATGTAGGGATTGCTTCTATCGTTCGTAAATACAAAGGCCGCGAAAAAATGTTGATTTTGATCTTGATGCCATTGTTTGCCCTTGGTGGTACAACTTATGGTATGGGTGAAGAAACCATGGCCTTCTATCCACTTCTTGTACCTGTTATGATGTCCGTTGGTTTTGACAGCTTGACAGGGGTAGCTATTATCCTTTTAGGATCACAAATCGGATGTTTGGCGTCAACATTGAACCCATTTGCGACAGTTATCGCATCTGATACTGCAGGTATCTCAAGTGCTTCAGGTCTCTTACTTCGTGTGATCTTCTGGATCGTATTGACAGGACTTAGCACATACTATGTATACCGTTATGCAGATAAGGTTCAAAAAGACCCAACCAAATCTCTCACCTATGCAACTCGTGAAGAAGATTTGAAACACTTCAATGTTGATAGTGGCGAAGAAATTCCTTCACAAATGAACAAGAAACAAAAACGTGTCTTGGTCGTCTTCATCTCAACATTCGTTATCATGGTTGCTGGATTTATCCCATTCAAAGATTTGGGTATTACATTCTTTAACAACTTTAACGAATCTCTCCATAAAATTCCAGTACTTGGTCAATTGATCGGTAACACAGATGCTCTTGGTACATGGTACTTCCCTCAAACAGCTATGCTCTTTGCCTTCATGGGAATCCTTGTTGGTATCATTTATGGCTTGAAAGAAGATAAAATTATTTCATCCTTCATGAATGGTGCAGCTGACCTCTTGAGTGTTGCTCTTATCGTAGCAGTAGCACGTGGTATCCAAGTCATCATGAACGACGGTATGATCACTGCGACAATTCTTCACTGGGGTGAAGAAGGACTGAAAGGTCTTTCATCTCAATTGTTCATTGTCTTGACTTACATTTTCTACTTGCCAATGTCATTCTTGATCCCATCATCATCTGGTCTTGCCAGCGCAACAATGGGTATCATGGCACCTCTTGGTAAATTCGTCAATGTACCAGGTAGCTTGATTGTCACAGCTTACCAATCTGCATCTGGTGTCTTGAACTTGATCGCACCAACTTCAGGTATCGTAATGGGAGCTCTTGCTCTTGGACGTGTTGACTTGAGTGCATGGTGGAAATTCATGGGTAAATTGGTCGTAGCGATTGTTGTAATCACCATTGCCCTTCTTCTACTAGGAACTGTGGTTCCATTCTTGCAATAGAATAAAGTAGGTGTTTCATGAAAAATAGAATAAAGAACGATGTAAAAGAGCAGTATTTAAACTCGCTTCAAACCATCATTTCTTACCCCTCAGTATTAAACGAAGGGGAAAATGGAACACCGTTTGGACAAGCTATCCAAGATGTCCTAGAAAAAACCTTAGAGCTTGCTCGAGAATTAGGTTTTCAAACATATATAGATCCTGAAGGATACTATGGATATGCAGAGATCGGTCAGGGGGAAGAACTCCTGGCCGTTCTTTGTCACTTGGATGTTGTTCCAGCCGGTGATCTAAAAGATTGGCAAACGCCACCTTTTGAAGCGACCATTGTCGGTGACTATCTAGTAGGTCGTGGTGTGCAGGATGATAAGGGGCCGTCACTCGCTGCCCTCTATGCAGTTAAGAGTTTACTGGATGATGGCATCCAGTTTACCAAACGAATCCGCTTTATTTTTGGGACGGATGAAGAAACCTTGTGGCGCTGTATGAACCGCTACAATCAAATCGAAGAGCAAGCAGATCTTGGATTTGCACCGGATTCTTCTTTCCCATTAACCTATGCTGAAAAAGGCTTATTACAAGTGAAATTGCATGGTCCAGGTTGGGATGATCTTCCCTTACAGGCTGGTCAGGCCCTCAATGTTGTTCCGGATAAGGCGACCTATGCTGGTCATCGTTTGGAAGAGTTGCTTCCTGTTTTGGATCAAAGTGGGGTTCAGTATAGCCAAACTGAAGATTCTGTAATGGTTTTGGGTGTTTCCAAGCACTCTAAAGATGCAGCTGAAGGAGTGAATGCCATTGTCGGTTTATCGGAAAGTTTATCCCTCATCCAACCCCATCCAGCTTTGCTCTTTATCGCAGATGCTGTTGGTGAGGATGCGACTGGTGAAGCTCTATTTGGCAGAATTACAGATGAACCAAGTGGTGATCTTTCCTTTAATCTTGCGACCTTTGTGATCGATCAAGAACAATCGGAAATCGGAATTGATATTCGGATCCCCGTCTTAGCAGACAAGGATGCCTTGGTAGCTCGTTTGCAAGAAATTGCAGCTAGTTATCAGTTGGAATATGAAGAGTTTGATTATTTGGCTCCTTTATATGTTCCTTTGGATAGTCCTTTAGTCAGCTCTTTGATGGCTGTCTATCAGGAAGAAACTGGTGATAAGACGCCAGCTATGTCTTCTGGTGGTGCGACATTTGCGCGGACCATGGAAAATTGTGTTGCCTTTGGGCCTCTTTTCCCGGGTGCAGAACAGACCGAGCATCAGGCCAATGAACGGGCAAAAATTGACGATCTCTACGCTGCGATGGAAATCTATCGAGAAGCCATTCAACGCTTAGCCACCATATAAAAAAGAGGCTGGGACAAAAGTCCTAGCCTCTCAATTATTTTTGGATTGTCGAGCAAGACGCAGTGGTTGAGTG
>NZ_CALPCT010000012.1:0-69307 GCF_943193075.1 Streptococcus caecimuris
TACTCAACTGTGCGGAGGTGGGACGACGAAATCGAATTCTAACGAATTACCGATTTCTGTCCCACTCTCTTTTTTATTGTCATTTTTCCCAGAAAGGGGATGTCTGCTCAGGTATTAATAATCCAGAGCATCTGAATGACCTTTCCCGTTTCCTACGAAATAACCAGTCTTGGCATTGATACTAAAGAGATAGGTTCCATCTGGTTTGAAGAGGTTGTAATAGCCATTACCATTAATGATATTGACGCGCTCTAAAATGTATTGATTGCCAGTGATATGTCCACGTTTACGAGCAATGTTCAATACTTTTTCAAGGATCCCATCACCAAATACCCAAGCCGGGTTATTGACATCATTGATAGCTGCTTGGTTATATGGCACACGACTCAAGTTCCGCTGAAGTGGGACACCATCGCTTGGAAGACCGTACCCTGAATAGCCTGGATTTGCCGTTCCTGCACTACCTGTAGCAGCATTGACAGCTGGGGCCGTAGGCGTTGCTGCTTGAGCTGGGGCTGGAGTTGCATTAGAAGTATCTGTACCTCCTGTTCCAGTCACTGGTGCCGGTGTCGCAACTTGTTGTGAACGTCCTTGCGCAACCGCTTCATTCAATAAGCTATCTAATTTTTCATTGCCTGTCTTTGTTTCTGCAAAGGTCGCATCACTTTTCGCTTTGGCAGTTGCATCAAGAACTCCATCTTTGATGACTGGAGAACTAAATTGAGAATTCACTTTTTGAATAGCAGAAACTTGCTTCACAAGGTCTTCATATTTTGTTTTAGCCGCATTATAATCACTGCTTCCTTCTAATTTGTCCAGCAGTTTCTTCAGATTTTCCAAGTCTCCGAATTTATCATTTTTAAGAGCACTTTTTGATTCATCTACAAAAAAGGCATCGTAGGCTTTGGTAAACTCTTCTAGTTTTTGAGCTTGTGTTTCACTGCTACTTGATTTAGAAGTAGAAGATGACTTGCTAGATGAAGACGATACAACAGTTGTACCACCAGATTTTCCACGACTGTGCATCCAGTTATAGGTCACAAAAATGGCCGAACCGACAATCGCAAGACCTAATGCAGAGTATAGAACCGCTTTGATTCGTTTACCCGCATTGCTTGGTGTTTCCTCAGGAAGGTCCTCTGCTTCTACAACTGGTTCAGTTGGTGTAGGTCCAAATTTAATCTTGGCAGGTAATTCTGTTGAGATAGCATCCATTTCAGGTCTTTGTTCCAAGACCGTTTCCGTTACTTCCGGTGCCTCCACTGCTTCAGCTACTTCAGCAACTGTTTCTGAAGCTGCCACCTCTTCAGCTTTAGCCAATTCTTCTTTGGCCAAAATTTTTGTATCGTATTTTTCAGCTTCAATTTCTGCTCGGTGTTGTTTGATGTATTTGTCTAAGACATTATCACCTTCAGTGACACCTGCTTCGATTTCTTCTGCCTTTCGATTGGCCTGCCCAATCGTCATCTCTTTAGCATCTTCAAACTCTAAAATTGATTCTGTTTCTTGCTCTAATGGCTTTTTATCCTTCTCTGTCATAAAAATCCTTTCTATGCCTTTATCTGCCGTTTTACTCGTTCCCCAAAATATTGGTAGAGATCAACTTTTAGGGTTCCGTTATAAAGTTTTCGTTTTTTATCTGCTTTACTACCGAATTTAGATTCAAAACCTTCATCACTGGTTAGGATAAATTTACTCCAGGTTTTGAGAGGTGCAAATACGTGCCCCATTTCAGTATACAATTTCGTCACACCCTCATCATCGGATAAGCGTTCTCCATATGGAGGGTTGGAGATAATCACCCCGTTGATCTTATCTGAGTGAAGATCTTGGACTCGCATCTGTTTGAAAGTAATGTCACTGCTAACGCCCGCTTTCTGGGCATTTTCTTTGGCAATCTCAACCATCCGTGCATCGATATCAGTTCCCATAATATCCAATTCGATCTCGCGATTGATTTTTCTGCTTGCTTCTTGACGGACTTCATGAATCAAGCGATCATCCATCCAGTTCCATTCTTCAAAAGAAAAGGTCCGACGTAAACCAGGTGCCATATTTCTCGCAATCATCGCCGCCTCAATACAAAAGGTTCCAGAACCACATGTCGGGTCAATCAAGGGCTTATCTGGATACCAGTTTGACAACAGAAGAATTGCTGCTGCCATATTTTCCTTAATAGGGGCTCCCCCTTTTTCAGTCCGATAACCACGTTTGAAGAGGCTACTACCAGTGGTATCAATCAAGACAGTGGCTTGATCTTTAAGGATCGATACTTCGATCTTGAACTCTGCCCCATTTTCCATGAGAGGAACACCTTCTGGGCGGGCATAATGTTTTTGTAACTTTTTAACCACTGCTTTTTTCGAAATGGCCTGAACGCTAGGTTCATTATGAAGTTTTGATTTGACACATTTAGCCTTAGAAATGGGAAAACGTGCTCCTAAAGGCAAATAATTTTCCCAATCCAAAGCAAAGACACCTTGAAAGAGTTCTTCGAAGGTTTTGGCTGGAAAAGTCCCAACCACAATTTTTACTCGATCAGCCGCGCGCAACCAGAGATTGGTCTCTATGATTGCTCGACGGTCTCCTTGAAATCGAATCCGTCCATTTTCAACCTGGCAATCGTAACCGAGATCGCGTAGTTCTCGACCAACAACAGCCTCTAAGCCAGCAGCGACCGTTGCAATCAATTCAAATTGTTTTTTCATCTTATTCCTATCACTTTAAAAAAGGAGGTTGAGATCTCTCTCCACCTCATCAACCTATATGCAATTTTCTATAAGCCATGTTTTGTTCCAGAAATGACTAGGTACCATTTCCTTCGATAATCATCTGTCTACTGTTTCCAGTCAGAATGCTATGTTCGTTTCCACGCATTCCATGCCCCGACCAAAGTTTGGGTTGCTAGCTTGAGGGGTTTACCGCGTTCCACTTTTTAGGTTTCCCTAAAAACTACGTCACTGTGGCACTTTCAGAGTTACTAGAGCTTATCCTTAGACTTAGCTCCTTCACTCGCCGTAACTTGAATACCAAGTCCCTAGGCTTATGGATTCACCTAGCACAAACACTACAGGCATCACAGCCTGTGCTAGCATGGACTTTCCTCATGAGAATATTCTCTCACGCGATTATCCAAAAATTGCACGATCTATGGGATTAATAATCGCGATCTACGATCTGTTTCCCAAAAACTTCTTTTTCCAAACGATTGAGACGTTTGAGAATATCAAAGTTCGTCGCTGTTGTCACTTGCGGGTATTCTTGCGTAGCAGTGCTAGCAATCGGAGATGTTTGTGGTGTTTCCTGTGCTTTTTGGGCAAGTTCTTCACGAAGGCGTGCGTTTTCTTCACGCAATTCCTTCACCAAAGCAGCATAGGTTTCATAGTCTTTTATGACATCATCCAAAAATTCATTTACTTCATCTTTATTATAACCACGAACTTCTCGTTTGAAATCTTGATCAAAAATATCTTTCGCAGTAAAAATAATACTCGCCATTACTCTCTCCAATCTAGTTCATCATCTCAATTATATAAAAAAATGGTAAGAAAAATCAAGGTATAACACTTAGTTTTCGTAAAAATTTTCAGCAAGTTCATTTAAGTCATCAAAACTTAATTGTTTGACATAAAATGGTTCTTTTTCTACCATCATTTTGTAAAGATATTTTAAATTGGTTTCATTTTCTGGATCATAAAAAACATAAGCTCCATCCGCGTTATCTATCAAAAACTGATTGTATTCTTTTAGTTGACCCGGATTGCTATAGTGGGGATAGGCATATTTCACGAAATCCACCTGTTTGAAGCGTGCTAATAATTCCTGATTGCTTTCATTCCAATTTTCGCCAACATTCTCAAATAGGAAGATCGTCGCCATTTGAAAATCGTAATCTTTTTTTAATGCAAAGGCGACCTCTAGTACCCAAGCCTCAAATCCCAAATTACCAGAAAAGACCAGCCATTTCACTCCTTCTTCAAATAGACGACGAAGATCTCTTTCAATGGCTTTTTTGATAATGGTCAGTCGAGGGTCTTTATTGGAAAAGATTCCCACATCAAAACTCTTATAACCTGCAACAAGTATGGTATTCATTTTTTCCTCATTATTCTAATTTATGATATAATAGAGTGATGTAATTGTACCAATAAGGAGAACTATGGTCAACTATCCACATAAAGTAGCCAAAAAAACCTTGGTCTCTACACAAAGGAAACATCCAGTCGACTTTGCGAATCGTGGGATGACATTTGAAAAAATGATCAATGAAAGCAATCAATACTATCTTTCTCGAGGTCTAGCAGTCATCCATAAAAAACCAACACCGATTCAAATCGTGAAAGTGGATTATCCACGTCGCAGTCGGGCAAAGATTGTTGAAGCCTATTTCAGGCAAGCCTCAACGACGGACTATTCTGGAGTATACAAGGGACGCTATATCGATTTTGAAGCGAAGGAAACACAGCAAAAGCAATCCATGCCGATGAAAAATTTTCATCAACATCAAATCGATCATATGGAGGCAGTTGTTCAGCAAGGCGGTATCTGTTTCGTTCTCTTGCATTTTGCAAAGTTGAGTGAAACCTACTTACTTCCTGCTCCTGCATTAATTCACTATTACAACATCGATCATGGTAGTAAATCCATGCCCCTCTCCTATATTCAGGAGCACGGCTTTCTAGTAGATAAGAATCGTCTTCCAAGCGTTCCTTATCTTGATATTATCGAACAGAAACTTCTAGGCGGTATTTAAATGAATAAACAAACAGTCATTCAATGGTTGAAATATGTTGCCATCGCAGCCATTTCATTTTTCTTACTTTTATTTGTCCTTGGTGGACTAATATTTGGTTACTATGCTATGAAAGCACCAACCTTGTCTGAAAAAGATTTGGTTGCAACAACATCTAGTAAGATCTATGACAATCAAAATAACTTGATCGCAGATTTGGGGGCTGAGAAACGAATCAATGTCACAGCCAATGAAATCCCTACTGATTTGGTCAATGCTATCGTAGCGATTGAAGACCACCGTTTCTTCAATCACCGTGGGGTCGACATCATTCGGATCGGCGGTTCCTTCCTTCACAACTTACGAGGAGGAAGTCAAGGTGGATCAACTTTGACGCAACAATTGATCAAATTAACCTATTTCTCCACTTCGGCCTCTGACCGTACCCTCTCTCGTAAGATCCAAGAAGCTTGGTTAGCAACCCAATTAGAAAAGAAAGCAACCAAACAAGAAATCTTGACCTATTACGTCAATAAAGTATTTATGGCGAATGGGAACTACGGAATGCAGACAGCTGCGAAAAGTTATTACGGAAAAGATCTAAAAGATCTTTCGCTCCCTCAATTGGCACTCCTTGCGGGGATGCCCCAAGCACCAAACCAATACGATCCATACTCCCATCCTGAAGCAGCGCAACAGCGCCGAAACTTAGTATTAAAAGAAATGCTCGATATGAAGACCATTTCTAACAAACAATACGAAGCAGCGGTCAATACACCTGTTACAGATGGTCTGCAAAGTCTCAGTTCTTCAAGCAGTTACCCAGCCTATATGGATAATTACCTAAAAGAAGTGATCGAGCAAGTCGAAGAAGAAACGGGCTACAATTTGTTGACAACCGGAATGGATGTCTATACTAACGTTGATACCGAAGCGCAAAAGAAATTGTGGGACATCTACAATACAGATGAATATGTCAACTATCCAGATGATGAATTGCAAGTAGCTTCAACAGTTATCGATGTTAATAATGGTAAAGTCATTGCACAACTTGGCTCTCGTCACCAATCTAGCAACGTTTCCTTTGGTACAAACCAAGCCGTTGAGACTAACCGTGACTGGGGTTCTACTATGAAGCCAATCACAGACTACGCCCCAGCTCTTGAACATGAGGAATATACTTCTACTGCAGCTACCATTACAGATGCACCATACAATTTCCCTCATTCCTCAACACCAGTCTACAACTGGGACCGTTCTTACTACGGTAGCATTACTATGACTTATGCAATCCAACAATCTCGGAACGTTCCAGCGGTGAAGGCCCTCGAAAAAGTCGGTCTTAAAAAAGCTAAGAAATTCCTAAATGGACTGGGAATCGACTATCCAGAAATGGTATACGCCAATGCCATCTCAAGTAATACTAGCGATTCAAGTAACAAATACGGAGCTAGCAGTGAAAAAATGGCTGCTGCCTATGCTGCTTTTGCAAATGGTGGTACCTATTACAAACCGAAATATGTTAGTCGAGTCGTCTTTAGCGATGGAACCACAAAAGAATTCGATTCCGAAGGAACCCGTGCAATGAAGGCAACAACTGCCTACATGATGACAGATATGATGAAGACAGTTCTCATGTCTGGTACTGGTACAAATGCGGCTATTTCAGGAGTCTACCAAGCTGGTAAGACAGGTACATCAAACTATGCTGACAACGAGGTTAATAAGTTAACCAAAAATACAGGTTATTCAAGTATCGTGGCTCCAGATGAATTATTCGTTGGATACACACCTGAATATGCTATGGCCGTCTGGACGGGTTATTCAAATCGCTTGACTCCGGTATTAGACAACGGAATTCAGGTAGCAACAGATGTTTACCGTCAGATGATGCTCTATCTTGCCAATAACAACAATTCTGGTCATACAGATTGGACGCAACCAAGTGGACTGTATCGAAGTGGTTCTTATCTCTACTTAAACAATGGTAAGAACAACTACAATAACTACTATTATGAGCCAAGTTATTCCACTGATCAGTATTCGTATGAAGAACCATCGTCTAGCTCTTCGAACGAAGAAAATCCATCTAAACCATCTGAGCCTTCTTCACAAGACTCTAACAATCATAACGAATAATATAACAGAGAAGTCGGGCTTTTGGCCCGGCTTTTTTTAAATGATGGTTGGACAATCAGAACCTTTTCCTTCTTATTTTAGAATCCAACACTTATAAACCTGGTTTATTTAGTTAGACTTCCCAGCTTTTTTATTTTTGAGTATATAAAAAAGAGCCTTTCGGCTCTTTTCTATATCATTATTTTGCTAAAGCACCCATTGGATCCCACGGTGCTAGGACAATTGGTTCTGCTTCATAGGCTGCTAATTCATCTGCTGTTAGGAATTCTTTACGAACTACGATTTGGTAGGTATATTCATCCATCCAAGCATCAGAAGCCACAAAGTAACCATCTGTACCGACCTTGTCTCCCCATGAATTTTCAACCTTCCATTTACGAGACTGACCTGCTTCGTCTAAATCAACCCCTGTCAAGACCATAGCATGTGTCATGAGACTTTCTGCATAGTCCAAGCGACCCGCCTTGTCTTGTGTCAAATGAATGTCCATGCCTACTTCAAAATCGTAGACATCTGTTGCCAGGATTCCGGCTTTACGGTTGCTGACTTGGCCTACATCTGAACCAAACCAGACAGTTTCCCCTGCTTTCATTTGAGCAATGGCTAATTCTTTCAATCGATCCATTGGAACATTTAGGTAGCGGACTGGACGGCTACCAACAACATTGCCCAGCATATCTACGGTGTAAGATTTTCCATATGGCTTGTCTGTAGTTGGGGCATTGATAATAGAGACGTAATCGTCTAATTGAAGGTCTACATATTTTTTGTAGAAGCTTTGTGGAGTTATGCCACTTTCACTATGGAATTGGTTGTCCTTATCACGGTATGAAAAGTCAAATTCACGTGGAGGCAATCCTAAAGACATAGCCAAGAAGTTAAAAATTTCTTGCAACAGCGCTTGTTTCTTGCTCGCAACTGCCTCACTATCTGCGCCTGAGTGAATCAAATCACGCAAGATTTGCGCATCTTGACGCAAGAGTTTATTGAGGTAGGTGTTCAATTCCCGGCTATTGCTTGAAGAAATCGATTCTGGATAAACTGATTTTGGAACCACTCCGTATTTCTCAAAGAGGGATACCACCATATCCCATTGACCGCCATCTTGTTGAGGGGTTTGTAGGAGAAAAGCCACCTTACGGCTGGTCAATTCTTGGTCTGCTGTAGCAATCACTTGCTCCAAAAACCAGTTTGATTTTTCATACTTATCCCAAAAGAAAGTATGTGCTTGAGACAATTCAAAATCCTCCAATTGGAAGCTTGAAATCATCTTGTGACGGAAGGTATTTAAAGCCGCAAACATCCAACAACGTCCAGATGCTTTTTGGTTTGTCACCTTATCCTTGGTCAAATCAAGTGAAAAAACTGGTGTATTTTCTACTGCACTCTTGCGCGTTTCAAGCGATGCATGGATCCCATTGTGGGTAACAGCATTTTCAAGAGCCGCATATTTCACATTTGCTTCATAATTAGCATAGAGCTGGTCTGTAAATTCTTTCGTTAATTCTGACATAGCAATCTCCTTTTTTCGTTATTTACTATTATAATCCTTTGAGCAGAATCTTCAAGTAAAAATCACCCTATAGAGAGGGATTCTGTATAGAATAGATGATTTTATCCCCACAATATCCTTTGCGTTGAATGGCATGAGGGATGGTTTCTACATACTGCATTCCGGCCTTTTTCATGACTTTCCCTGAAGCAGGATTTAAACTGACATAAGTGGCTTTGATTTCTTTAAATCCGACTTCATTCAATAAGAAATCTAAAACAGCTATGACGGCTTCTGTCATAAATCCCTGCCCCCAGAATTTCTTGCCAAGGATATAACCTAGCTCGCATGATTGACTTTCCTGGTCTTGAGAAACTACACTAATATCTCCAATCACCTGATCTGGTGATGTTTTTAAACAGATCGCCCATTTATAAGTATCTGGTTTACGATACTGTTCGATCCATCTTTTGATCGATTCTCTAGTTCTCTCAGTAGATGCATGGGCATCCCAGGTGACATAGTTCAGATTTTCAGGATTAGAAGCCCAATTTTCAAACATCGCCGGTGCATCTTCCAAAACGAAAGGCCTCAAGTATAAATGCTCTGTCTCTATGACAAGACTTCCAAGATGATTCATAGATTGTCTCCCTTCATTTCATTTTTTCATGCAACTTGAACTTTGCAAGTTGGTTACTTTAATCTAGAAGAAAAGGACGGATGAAACCGCCCTTCTTTTTGATGCTTTTCACAATATTGTATGATGAGAAGACTACGAAATCGAACTCTACGAATTACCGATTTCTACCTCGTTCTCCTATTTTAAGACTCGGGCTAAAAAGGTCCACTGGACCTTTTTACTCCCAAAAATGATCAAATACTGTGATTGGCAAGTGGCGTTTGTGTTGGCCTTTGTACCACCATTTTTCAATAGTGGCTTGAGCTTCTGGACTCACTTGTTTGCCTTCTAGGTAATCATCAATTTCATTATAGGTGACACCCAGCGCTACTTCATCTGCAATTCCTGGTTTTTCTTCTTCCAAATCTGCTGTTGGGATTTTCTCATAAAGAGCAGGATCGGCTCCTAAGACCTTAAGCAATTGTTTTCCTTGGCGTTTATTCAAACGGAAAAGGGGCAGAATATCTGCACCACCATCTCCAAATTTTGTGAAGAAACCAGTAATATTTTCTGCAGCATGATCCGTCCCAATCACCGCTCCGCTACGTGCTCCAGCTAGAGCATACTGAGCAATCATGCGACTGCGAGCCTTAATATTGCCTTTGTTAAAATCAGAAACCTCTGTTCCAGTCGCTTCTACTGCTCGTACCATTTCGTCAGCAGACTCCTTGATATTCACAACCAGGCTAACATCCGGCTGGATAAAGGCCAATGCTTTTTGTGCATCTGCTTCATCTGCCTGTACCCCATAAGGAAGACGAACGGCAATAAATTGATAGGAGGCATCTCCTGTTTCTGCGCGCATTTCTTCCATGGCCAATTGAGCTAATCGTCCAGCAAGAGTTGAATCTTGCCCTCCTGAGATCCCTAATACAAATGTTTTCAAGAAGGGATGTTTTTTTAGATATCTTTTTAAGAAATCAACCGAGCGGCGAATCTCTTCCTGAGGATCAATGCTAGGCTTGACACCCAATTGTTGGATAATCTCTTCTTGCAAACTCATTTTGCTTCTCCTTCTCCATTGGCCTTGTTACGCATTTCCTCGATCAGGTCCATCTTATCCTGCCAAATATCTTTGGCCAAGTCAACTGGGTAATGCTGTGGATTGAGGACGCGCTTGTATTCATCCCATAATTGATCGTAATTTTTACGAGCATATTCTTGAATTTCTGATAATGTTGGCAGTTGATAAACCAATTGACCCTCTTTAAAAATATCCACTAAAAGAGGAATCGCCTCAAAGTTTCGGACTGTTTTATTAATGTAGGTATAAGTTGGATGGAACATTTTAAGTTCTGTCAGATGTGAAACATCTACTCCATCATAAGTGATGTAGTCCCCTTCTGACTTACCTTTTTCACGGCTCGTAATCCGCCAGACTTGCTTTTTACCTGGAGTAGAAACTTTCTCTGCATTATTGGAAAGCTTGATAGTATTGATCATCTCTCCTGCTTCGTTTTCAACAGAGACAATTTTGTATACCGCTCCAAGTGCTGGTTGATCGTAAGCTGTAATTAACTTGGTTCCTACACCCCAAACATCAATTTTTGCTTTTTGCATTTTTAAGTTGAGGATGGTATTTTCATCCAAGTCATTAGAAGCGTAGATTTTAGCATTTGTAAACCCAGCCTCATCTAATTGCTGGCGGACCTTTTTAGAAATATAGGCAATATCTCCTGAGTCAATCCGGACGCCTAGGAAATTGATTTTATCTCCCATTTCACGTGCTACCTGAATAGCTGCTGGTACCCCAATACGAAGGGTATCATAGGTATCGACGAGGAAGACACAATCTTTATGGGTTTCCGCATAAGCCCTAAAGGCCTGGTAGTCATTTCCATAAACCTGTACAAGAGAATGGGCATGAGTTCCTAAAACTGGGATTCCAAAGAGTTTTCCTGCACGAACATTACTAGTCCCATTGGCCCCTCCGATGACTGCCGCACGAGTGCCCCAAATGGCCGCATCCATTTCTTGCGCACGACGGGTTCCAAATTCCATCAAAGGCTCATCTTCAATGACTGAACGAATACGAGCAGCTTTTGTGGCTATCAAGGTTTGAAAGTTGACGATATTCAAAAGGGCTGTTTCCACCAATTGACACTGAGCCAGAGGGCCCTCTACCTGAACAATTGGTTCATTCGCAAAGACTAAGTCTCCTTCTTGAGCCGAGCGTACCGTCAATTCCAACTTGAGATCACGGAGATATTCCAAGAAGGCCCCATGATAACCAAGTGACTCTAAATAGGCAATATCACTCTCAGAAAAACTCAAGTTTTCCAAGTATTTCACAATTCTCTCTAAGCCAGCAAATACTGCGTAGCCGTTTTTAAAAGGCTGTTGACGAAAATAGACTTCAAATACGGCATGTTTATTGTGGATACCTTGATTAAAATAGACCTGCATCATATTGATTTGGTATAAATCAGTATGCAAGGTTAAACTGTCATCTGGATACATATGTATACCTCTTTTTTATAGATTTGTTCTATGAATTCCTACCATAAAATTAGTACCATTATAGCACATTTCAGTCCTATTGAATACTGAAAGGAAAGAATGAAAAAAATCTGAGACAGGAAGCTCAGATTTTTTGGATTAAAAGTTTTCTGTGATATATTTATAAACTTCTTGGCCAGCAATCGCACCGTCTCCGACTGCTGTCGTCACTTGACGCAAATCTTTTTGACGAACATCGCCAACCGCAAAAATACCTGGGACTGTGGTTCTCATATGATCATCCGTGACCACCCAGCCATTTTCATCTAAAATACCAAGTTCTGTCGCAAAATCACTGACAGGATCTAAACCGACATAGATAAAGACACCACCGAAGGCTTGCTCTCTAACCTCTCCTGTCTTCACATCTTTTAAAAGGACAGACGTTACTTTTTGTTCACCCTTAATTTCTTCAACAACCGTATTCCAAGCAAAGTGAATTTTATCATTGGCAAAGGCACGATCTTGAAGAACTTTTTGAGCACGCAATTGATCACGACGATGGGCAATGGTCACTGTTTTTGCAAACTGAGTCAAAAAGACAGCTTCTTCTACCGCAGAATCACCACCACCAACGACCAAGAGATCCTCATCTCTAAAGAAAGCTCCATCACAAACAGCACAGTAGGAAACCCCTCTACTATTTAGCTCCTCTTCACCAGGGACATTCAATGAACGGTGGTTAGACCCTGTTGCAATCACCACGGTTTTAGCTTCAAATTCCCCATCATCTGTGACAATCTTTTTGGTTGCTCCGTGGTCTTCGATGCGCTCTACCTGTCCAAACAAATGTTCCACACCAAGATTCTCTAAAGGCTCGAACATTTTTTCAGCCAAGTCTGGGCCACTAATATTCGCATAGCCAGGATAGTTTTCAATGTCAGACGTATTGTTCATTTGACCGCCTGGAATCCCTCTCTCAATTAATGCGACTTTTAAATTGCTTCGTGCTGCATAAAGGGCAGCAGTCATCCCTGCAGGACCTGCTCCAATAATCACTGTATCAAACATACTCAACCTCTTTCTGTTTTTTGTAACCATTATAATTCTAACACGGTCTTTTTGCAATTATCGTGCTTGAAAGATAAACAAAATCCCTATGACCGCAAAGGTTAAAATAGGAATCGTCATGATATCAATTAAGAGGATATCATACAAATGGGCTTGTCGTTGCTTGGCTGTTTTATCTTTCTTCTTAAGGGCACGGTAGCCAATCCAAATACAAGAAGCGATCCCAACTAAAATCGTTGTCGTCACTAAACTTTGTAAATATAAGGACAATAATTTATTTAACATCACGACTCCAAATATTTTTACATTTTCAGAAAACAAACCCAGCTAGCATTGCCAGCTGAGTCTTACCTCTTCTCTATTATATCAAACATAGGTCCGTTTGTAACTAGCAAAGAATTCTTTTGTCCGTTCTTCTTTTGGATGTTGCATGATTTCTTCTGGTGTTCCAGATTCAATAATCCGTCCTTTATCCAAAAATAGGACCTTATCTGCTACTTGCGCTACAAAAGACATATCATGGCTGACCAGTACCATGGTTTGTCCTGATTTTGCTGCATTGGCAATGGATTTTTCAACTTCTCCAACCAATTCTGGATCCAAGGCTGAAGTCGGTTCATCCAGCAAAAGAACTTCTGGTTTCATAGCCAAGGCACGAGCCAAAGCCACACGTTGTTTTTGTCCACCTGAGAGGTGACGAGGATAGTGATTTTCACGATCCGATAAACCGACTTTTGCCAGTTCTTCTCGAGCAATTTTCGTTGCTTCTTGATCGGATAGGCCCTTCACAACAATGAGCCCTTCTTTCACATTTTCAAGAGCTGTTTTTCTACCAAACAAATTAAACTGTTGGAACACCATGGCCAATTTTCTTCTTAAGGTTAAGATTTGATCTTGGGTAATGTGCTCAAAATCAACCTCGAAATCATCAATCTTAATTCTACCGCTGTCTGGTGCTTCCAAATAGTTTAAACTGCGTAAGAAGGTTGATTTACCAGCTCCCGAAGACCCGATTAGGGCCACGACTTCCCCTTTTTGAATTTCCAAACTGAGATTATTTAAAACCTTTTGACCTGAAAATGTCTTTGATAATTCTGAAATATAAATCATTAGATCCGGACCTCCTGATCTGGTAAATCAATTGCTACGGGAGTCTCAATATCCAGTCGACGTTCAATGTGACGGCCTAGTATTTCAATGAGAATGTTCACAATCCAGTAAACAATCGATACCGTGATAAAGCGTTCAAAGTACTTCAAATCGCTCCCCCCAATAATCCGTGCTTGGGCAAAAATTTCAACCACACTGGCACTAAAGGCTAGCGAGGTCCCCTTGGTTAAGCCAATGAGAGAGTTGATTAAGGTTGGAGTTGCAACGACTGCTGCATTGGGAATAATAATCCGTCGATAAACTTGACGGTTGGTCATCCCAAGACTACGCGCTGCCTCAATTTCACCAGGATCCACTGATAAAATGGCTGCCCGGATGGTTTCACTCGCATAAGCTGCTTCATTAAAGGCAAGAGCCACAATTGCAAATAACTCAGCTGGAATGGCATTAATATTAAAAGCTGTTCCATAGGACTGATTGATCGCTTTTAAAATAAGAGGAATCCCATAATAGGTCAACATCAACTGAACCAACAAAGGAGTCCCCCGTAAAAAACTGACAAAAACAGCTTGAATCGGGTAAAGAATTCGTACACGATTAATTTTGACCAGAGCAAAAATCATGGCAAAAATAATCCCAAAAAATGCGCCTCCTAGGGCTAGTAAAATCGTCACAGGCAATTTCCCAATGACTGCCGGAAATGCATCCAATACGGCTCTCAAACTAAACAGCTTGCTATCTGGAACGTGTTTTAAAAAGTCAGCATACCAGTTGGCAGTTAAAAGATTAGTTGTAAACATTTTTGTTACTTCCTTTCTCGAACATAAACATTCTATCACATTCACTATCGGAATTCCAAAAATTGCTATAGAAATAGAAAAATGATAGACTACTCAAATTTAGTCTATCATAATTTTAGACAAGTTCCTAATAGTTTTTCTTTATGGAGTTCATAAAGAAAATCTATGTTTTCTTCTGAACATTTGAAAGAAGGGGTTAGAAAGTTTGACGTTTGGCCTTTCGTTCCGCCCGACCACGCGCACGGTTTTCAGCTCGCTTAGCTTTTCTCCGCTTTTCATCAACTGCCCATTTGATTTTTTTCTTGTAGCCTGGTTTGATTTTTTTCTTTTTCTTCTTCACCAGACCAATCATTTCGATGTCGAGTTTCTCTTGCTTTTTCTCACGATTCGCCCGTCTGTCCCGATCATAAGTATCTTCAATAACCCCATTTTTCAACACTTTCGGTACGAAACGAATTCCCATTTTTTCTAGTTCACGGATATCTGAATCATCACTCGGTTGATAAAGAGTAATAGCGACACCCGGTAGACCATTGCGTCCTGTCCGGCCTACACGGTGAACGAAGAAGGAAAGATCTTGTGGAATAGCATCGTTGATGACATGACTCACCCCTTCGATATCAATTCCACGAGCCGCCAAATCTGTGGCCACAATATACTCAAAATCAAGATTTTTCACCTGGTTCATGATCCGTTTTCGTTCACGTGGTGGGATATCTCCGTGAATCTTCGCCACTTTTAATCCTTGAGCCACTAAATAGGCATGGAGATCATCTGCTCTCGTTTTGGTATTAACGAAAATCATAGCCAAATAAGGTTGCAAGGTCTTGGTCAATTGGTAAATTTGCTCATTTTTATCCCGACCCTTGGTCGAAACCAGCCAATTATCGATGGTATCTGAAATCACCGTCTTGGTCTTTATTTGCTCCATAACTGGGTTTGAGAGATATTTTTTTAAGAATGGCTGTAATTTTTGCGGAATGGTGGCTGAAAAAACTAAAAATTGCAGTTGTTGCGGAAGTCTTGAAGCAATCTTATCCACGGTAGACAAGAATCCCATGTCCAGTGTCATATCTGCCTCGTCTACCACAAAAGTATGGGCCTTATGAATTGCCAGATCACCAGATGCAACCAGATCATAGATCCGGCCTGGTGTTCCAATCACGATATGAGGTTGTTTGACCTGCAATTTTTCAATCTGACGGCTTTTATCCGTTCCTCCAACATAATTCACAATCCGAATCTCTTTGTCAGAATGACTAGCGATTTGACGAGCAGCTTGGTAAATTTGCGTCGCCAACTCCCGACTAGGAGCCGTGATGACCGCTTCAACTTGTTGGCTGTCTTCATTTAACGTTTGAAAAATCGGCAAGAGGAAAGTATGGGTCTTCCCAGAACCTGTCTTTGACTCTCCTACCAAATCATTTCCAGCTAAGACAATCGGAATTAGTTTTTCCTGTACTTCGGTTGCTTCTCTAAAATTGATTTCTTTCAGCGCCTCTTGAATATAGGGCTTAAAATTAAACTCTGTAAATTTCATTTTCTCAGTTCCTTTCATGATCTCTATTATTATATCAGAAAAGCTGTCTTCTTGCCTCTCTTATGAGTCATTTTTCCTAACCAGCGATGTCTCTCTGAGTCAGCAAAAAAACGATGGGCAAGCCCACCGTCGTTTTATAGGTAGAGAAGAACTAGAGTCACGACACTTGTCACCAAGGCAATGCTCCACATAAAGGCATCCACTTTCCATTCTGACCAGTTTTGGCCATTGCCAGAAAGGCCGCCCAGTTCTAAATGATGGTGGAAAGGAGTCATTCGGAAAATCCGACGTCCTTCCCCGTAACGTTTCTTGGTCCATTTGAAATAGGTCACTTGTAGCATCACTGAACCTGTTTCAATGACATAGACCAGACCAATCAAGAGCAGCGTCCACTCGACATGCAAAGCCATTGACAAGGCTGCAAGCATCCCTCCAAGAGCTAGACTACCGACATCGCCCATAAAGATTTTAGCTGGCTTGTGGTTGAAGACAAAAAATCCGAGCAAGGCCCCAATCATACTCAAGGCGACAAAGAGAATATCCCATTTTCCTTGCATATAGGCAATAAAGGAATAGGCGCTTAGGCTAATAGCAACGGAGATGCTGGCTAATCCATCAATCCCATCTGTCAAATTGACCGCGTTTGAAAATCCAACCAACCAAAATAAAGCAAAGAGAATGTAGAAATGGCCCAAGTATAGATCGTAACCAAAGACATTCAAAAGGCTTCCTGCACCGTGGCGTTCAGAAAAAATATAGAAGATGATTCCACCAACAAGTTGAAGGGCCAATTTTTGTTTTGGGTTAAGACCTTCATTAATCTTACGAAAAACTTTTAAAAAGTCATCTAAAAATCCAACAATTCCATATAGAATCAAGATAAATAGAATAAGTTGAACAGGGCGCGTGAAATTTCCAGTCAATACGGTAACGACAAAACTAACTAGAACGGCTGTAATGAGAAATACAACTCCACCCATTGTCGGAGTGCCAGCTTTCGCTTTGTGTTGTTTCACATCTTCATGCATTTGTTGCCCGGAAATATGAGCACGATGGTAAAATCGAATAAAGGCTGGAATAGCAGCCACTGTTAATAGAAACGATACAAGGATCGTAGCAATATACATCTTAGTCTCCTAATGTTAACGTAATCTTTTTAGTTTTATTGAGTGAGGAGTTCATTTTGACACTTTGTTTGGTTACTTTCTTTCCACTACCTTTATAGGTAATCTCAATTCCAGTCCATTCTCCAAAGATGTCCGCATTTTTCTTTGTCCAACCATACATATCCGGAACCGCATCAAAGTCTTCTGTCAATAACAATACTTGCTGATTGGCTTTGACTTTAGAGCCTACATCCACAGACATCTTGCGGATATTTTTCCCAGTTCCTAGGACAATTGGTTGCACCAAATTGCGACGCAATTCCTCTGAATAAGCACCTGGGCTCAGATTTTGTTTCAGATTCAACTCCTTAGAGAGAGTTTCTACTGAAGGGATTTTGTAGGTCGTTTCTTTGGTCACATCATCCAACGTTGGTGCCTCTAATGTCAAATGCAATTCGTCTTTTAAAGCAACTGCATCTTCCAAAATAGGATTGACCAGCTCTTCCCAGCTGGTCGCTGAGAATTTCACTTCTGGTTGTTGGACCGTTACATACATGATGAATTCAGGATCTTCTGCAGGTGTCATAGCTACAACCGAGTTGATATAATCATTTTCTCCTTGCAAGTATCCTTGATCTGTCGCAATTTGGGCAGTCCCTGATTTCACCGCAACGTTTTGACCGGGTACCTGAATGATGGGTCCATCACTGTACAAGGTTCCATACTCTGGATCTGTTCCGACGGTGATCATATAGTTCCGTGTCTGTTGCGCAGCTGATCCTGAAACTGGTTTTCCAACAACTTCTTTTTTTGATTTGCGGGCTGTGTCTGATTTTTTATCGTAAATAGCACTAATAAACTTCGGCTCCAACATTTGTCCATCATTAGCGATGGCACTAAAGGCCCGTAACATTTGGGTTTGACTGACGGAAATCCCTTGACCAAAGGCAGATTGTGCCTGACTGACATAGTTATCCCCTGGAAGACTCCCGTAAGCTTCATTTCCCATTCCAAAACGGGTCGGAAGACCGAATTTAAAGCGGGTTAGGTAGTCCATCCAGACAGCATTTCCCATTTTTTGCTCTAAACGGGTCATCCCCACGTTACTTGAGTAAGCAAAGCCCTGTGCGATATTCATATAGCGACCTTCAGACAGTCCCATATTGACATCCCAGTCACGAATGGTCGCATCTTTTACCTGTAGTTCGTTATTGTAGTATGCCTCATTATAGGCTGGGAAGGTCCCATGATCAATCGCCGAAGCTAATAACATGACCTTCATGGTTGAACCAGGTTCATATTGATCTTGATAAAGGATGGTATTCCAGGTTTTCAAGTTTTTCAGATCCAACCCTTGTTTGGTATCCGCATTATAGGATGGACGTTGCGTTGTCGCCAGGATTTCTCCAGTTTTTGCACTCACAAGAGTCGCACTAACATACTTTCCTTTTACTTTTTCTTGGAAAACATCCATTCGCGTCTCAAGGTAGGTTTGTAATTCTGCTGAAATGGTCGTATAGACATCTTTTCCATCTTCTGTTTTGACAGAAACCTTATCTGAACCAGGAACGATATTGCCGTTTCGGTCTTTATCATAGGTGATAACCCCATTTTGACCAGCGAGAATACGATCGAGGGATTTCTCCATCCCTGATTGTCCCTTCAGGGTTTTATTCCCCTCTTTATCTTCTTGAAGAGAGGCCTGACCTATAAATTGAGAAGCAAAAACTCCATTTTTATAGCTTCGATTTGGACTGGTTGTAAAGGCAACACCTTCAATCTTCGCCGCTTCCATGGCCTCACGGATGGCTGTCATATTACTATAAGTTATGCCGTTTCCGTTCGAGCCAAAAGAAACCTGTTTCAATTTCTTTTGCGACAACTGTTGAATGACGTAATCCTCATCCATCCCTAAGTACTGCTTAAAGATTTCTGCTACTTTTTTAAATTGGCTCTCTTCTACATAGAGGACTTTCCCAGTTGCTGATTTGTACTTTTTATCAATAATGGCATAAACGTTATAGGTCGTCGCATCTTCAGCAATTACTGCTCCATTTCGATCATAGATCGTTCCACGTTTTGCAGGAACAATGACCGTCTGCTCATGGACTTTTTTGGCTTGATCCGATAAGGTCACACCAAATTTTTTGTCAGTCCCAATGATCATTGCAAAATTAATCAGAAAGAGAAAAAAGAGGAAAATCGCCAGTACACTGAGATTTTTCCCAACTTGTTTTCGATTCTGATCCGGCAAGCGACGTTTCTTTATCGAATACCCGATCAAAAATTTTTTGAATTTATTCATCACTACTTGCACTCACTGTTTTTCGATTTTCTTTTTGCAGCTTCATTCCTTGGGAGCTAGCCAACTGTGATAAGCGGTCATAACGTGTTAATTCATTGACCTCTTGACGAACATCTGCCAATTCCGTCTTTTTGGCTTCTAGTTCCGTATTCAAATCAGTCAATTCACTTTGAACTTGTAAAATCCGTGTCTGCATAAAGACGATACTAATGGCTAAAATAACAGCTGTTAGGACAATCGACCCATAAAAAGCCTTTTCTACTCTAGAGAAACGGCGAAAGCGGTCTTGTAGTACCTGTGTTCTTGTTCTCTCATTTCTTGCTGCCATATCAATTCCTCTTACTTGTGTATTTTTCGAGCAACCCGTAGTTTTGCTGAATGGGATCGATTATTATCCTCAAGCTCTTCATCACTTGGCAAAATAGGTTTCCGGTTGACCAACTCCATCTTTGGTTTCAAATCATCTGGAATAAAGGGAAGTCCCTTTGGAACCTCAACCGTCGAAGCTTCTTTAAACAATTGTTTGGTCAATCGATCCTCTAACGAATGAAAGGTAATCACAGAAATACGACCATCGAGGGCCAACAAATCCATGGCTTGCTGAATCGATTCATCTGCAGCTCCCAGTTCATCATTGACTTCGATACGAATGGCTTGGAAAATCTGTTTAGCAGGATGGCCCTTTTTCTTGAGCTCCTTAGCTGGTTTAGCAGATTTAATAATCTCTGCTAATTCAGTCGTCGTTTCAATCGGTTTAATTGCTCGTGCTTGCTCAATTTTCCGCGCAATTTGCTTGGAAAATTTGTCCTCTCCATATTTGAAAAAAATACGGACTAGATCATGGTAATCGTAGCTATTTACGACCTCATAAGCCGTTAAGGAAGCTTCTTGATTCATCCGCATGTCCAGAGGCGCATCTTTCTTGTAAGAAAATCCGCGTTCCCGTTCATCTAACTGAGGACTAGAGACACCTAGGTCATAACAGATTCCATCAATTTCAGTCACACCCAATTCGTTTAGACGTTCCTTCAAATGACGAAAGTTATCCTTAATGAAGGTCACCATGCCTTTCTCAATGAAAGGTGCCAATCGAATCTTAGCATTCTCAATCGCATGCTGATCTTGGTCAAAGGCATAAAGATGGCCCGATTCATTTAATTTTGTTAACAAATATTCGCTGTGGCCTGCCCCACCCAATGTGGCGTCTACATAGATCCCATCTGGCTTAACATCCAGCATATCGATCGTTTCATGAAGCAAAACCGTTACATGATGAAATTCTTTACTCATATCTTTACTATTTTACCACAAATGGGACCAAGATGCACTCCTGAAAGAAAATTCACTAACTAATCCTATCGGACCTTTTCGGATCCTACAAAATACCTAGAAAGGCTTGATTTTATTTGTTTCCTCTAGGATTTATGATACAATATTCTTATGAAAATAAGAAAACAGATTCTCATCCCACTTTTATTGGTCGATGCTATCGCTCTCTACTTTTTTCTAACCACTATTGAGGCTTGGATTTTTTGGCTTGCTGCCCTGATCCTAGCCGGCTCACTTTGGTGGCTCAAAAAAGCCATTCAAGGACAAAAAACAGAGATGGAAGAAAACTAATTTCCTCCGTCCCTGTTTTTTTCTAATCCCCCAAGAAATTCTTGAAAAGGAATCATTTATAAGATAACAACAAAACTCACCGTTTGGTGAGTTTTGCAGTTTATTTATTATGTTTCCAATTGCTGTAAATCCCAAAAAGAATGATCCAGATGGTTGCTCCAATCGCTCCAATGTATGTTGATTCTTGCAAGAAGAGACAAACGAATACGAAGAGGAAGAAAACAATGGTCAATGGATTCAACACTTTATAGGCTGGCATGACAAAACCATCTGGCATAAATTCTTTCGATTTACGGTACTTAAGATGGGCAAGCATCGTCAAAATGTAAATAGCAATGTAGACACCAGAAGAAGATGCCGTAATCAAGGCAAAGGCATCTGAGACACCTGGCAAGATATTGATAAAGGCAGAAACAGCAACCACAATCGCAGAAAAAATAATCGCGCGACTTGGAATCCCCATACGAGATAAGCTATTCAGTTTCAAACGATTCATCACTTTGCTGTTTGGTGTTTCTTTTGCAATCTGGTACAAGTGACGCCCTGTTGAATAGAGGGTGGAATTCAAGGAAGATGCAGCAGCTGTCAGTACAACAAAATTAATCAATCCAGCTGCCCACTTGATTCCTACCATCTGAAAGACCGTTACAAACGGTGACTTATTGACAGGAAGCTGTTGCCAAGGGAAAATAGCCATAATCGCCAACAAAGCTCCTACATAAAAGATTACAATCCGGATTGGAATTTCTTTAATAGCTTTTGGCAATACTTGTCGGGGATTAGCTGTTTCAGAAGTAGTAATTCCTACAAATTCGATTGCTTGGTAAGCAAAGAAGACCATTTGGAAGGCCATGACGAACTTGACCCAACCATTTGGAAACATTTGAAAACCATTGGTAATGTTACTTAAGCTAGCGTGTCCAGCTGGTGTTTCAAAATTCGTCGTCACCATAAAGATTCCTGTTGCGATCAAGGCTAAAATAGTGACAATCTTGATCATTCCAAACCAGAATTCAACCTCTCCAAAAACCTTCACAGCGATCAAGTTTACACAACTTAAGAGCGCTAAAAAGATAATTTGAATCTGCCAGGCTGGCCAATTTGGAAACCAAAGCTGGACATAGTTGGAAACAGCGGTGATCTCTGCCATTCCCAAAAATACCAAGGAGACCCAATAGGACCATCCTGAAAAATAACCCCAACCTTTTCCTAGATACTTGGTGATAAAGTTGATAAAGGTGTGTTGATCAGGGTCCATATAGAGCATTTCTCCGATTGCCCGCATCATCAGGTACATGAAAGCGCCAGTCAGCATATAGACTAAAATAATAGAAGGACCTGTCAAAGAAAGGGAACGACCGGCTCCAAGAAAGAGTCCTGTCCCGATGGTTCCTGCAATAGCGATCAGCTGAACATGCCGATTTTGCAGACCACGAACCATCCCATTTTCGGTTTCTTCACCAGGATGATGTTTTTTTGACATATGATTACTCCAATTCTTTTTCTGTACATTTTCAGAAAAGTATACTTAAAATTTTCACACAATCTACTATACCATGTTTTTAAAAATTGGTCAATCTAGTCCAGAATATTCTGAATTTTATAGATTAAAAAAGTGCTGGAGTCTTTTCCAGCACTCTTTTGATTATGAATTAGGGTCATCGAGACTACGGCCATGCAAACCTTTTTCCCGTTGCACTTGGCGTAGTTTCTCAGGGGTTACATCATTTCCTTCTTCATCCACAATTTTAATACCTTCAATGTGGTGACGAACTGAACGACGATAGCCCTCAATGTATTCTTCACGAAGTTTTGCTTGCTCCACTTCTTCTTCTGGAGTCAAACCTTCTGTTTTTTTCTTTTTAGCAAGCTCATTGATACGAGCGATTTTTTCAGGTGTCATAATAAAACCTACTTTCTACCTGTCATCAGGTACTTATTTTGTGTTCAATTGGTTGAAGGCTGCAACATTATTAGCTTTCGCTACAAGGCCTGCAAGAAGGGCCAAACGGTTGTTTTTAACCGCCTCATCTTCTGCCATTACCATAGTATTGTCAAAGAAAGCATCAATAACTGGGCTAAGAGCAAAGAGTTGAGCCAATTTGTCGCTAGCTGCACCAGTCAATTCAAGCTCTTCAATTGCTTTAGCAAGAGCTTTTTCTTGATCATTTTCAAAGAGACTGGCATCGACTGCTACTGAAGCCTCTGCTTTTTCTGCCAAGTTGAAGGCACGAGAGAGGGACTCAACAGCCGCCTTGTAACCATCAGTCTTAGCAGCTTCTGAAAGGGCGTCAGCTGCTTCCAGCATATCAGCCACGACAAAGTTTGAACCAGCAAGAACAGCGTCTTTGATATCTTTTGGTGTGCGTCCCATCATCTTGTCCACGCGCGCCTTGATGAAGTTGAGCACTTCTGCTTGATTGTCATAGGAAAGGCTATCAAATGAAAGTCCGTAAAGGCTGTCAATCAACTCATCCATAGGGATATGCCAACCAAAGGCATCCAAGATACGCACAATTCCTTGAGTCGCACGACGAAGCGCATAAGGGTCATTGGAACCTGATGGAATCAAGCCAACTGAGAAGAAGGAAAGGAGGGTATCCAATTTATCTGCAAGGGCAAGAATGGCACCAACCTTAGTCTCTGGAAGGGCACCATCTGCTGAATCAGGAAGGTAGTGCTCACGGATAGCTGTCGCAACCGCAGCATCTTCACCAGCGAGGAGGGCGTATTTTTCACCCATGATTCCTTGCAATTCATCGAACTCTCCGACCATACCCGTCAAGAGGTCAAATTTGTAGATTTCAGCTGCACGAGCGACGGCTGCCGTTTCTTCTGCAGTCAAACCAGCTTGCTCAGCTAGTGACGCTGCAATGACACCAGCACGCGCCATGTGTTCTGAAAGAGAACCAATTTTTTCATGGAAGGTCACGTGTGCCAATTTAGCAACGAGGTCTTCAATCTTAAGTTTTTGGTCTTCACGCCAGAAGAATTCACCATCTTCAAGACGTGCCACCAATACTTTTTCATTTCCTCGAACAACATTTTCCAAGTGTTCAGCGTTCCCATTACGGACGGAGATGAAGTTTGGTTTCAGCTGACCATCTAGGTCACGTACCACAAAGTAACGTTGGTGCGTTTCCATTGAGGTCACCAAGACTTCTTCTGGAACGTCCAAATATTTGGTGTCGAAGCTTCCCATAAAGGCCGTTGGGTATTCCACCAAGTTCAAGACTTCATTTAGAAGTCCTTCTTCGATTTGGACTTTTACTCCTTCTGCAGCCTCGATAACCTTGATTTGCTCACGAATCATGGTTTCACGTTCTTTGCTATCAGCAATCACGTAAACGGTACGAAGGTCTTCTTCATAAGAATCCGCATTGGTAATTTCTACTTCATGTCCAAGGAAACGGTGTCCACGGCTCACACGACCTGAATGGATATCCAAGAAATCAAGGTCAAGTGCTTCGTCACCCAAAAGAACTGTCAAGGTGTGAACTGGGCGAATGTATTCAAATGTGTTGTTAGCCCAGTGCATGCTAACAGGGAAGGTCAATGAAGCAAGCACTTCTGGAACGCCAGCCAAGACTTCTTTGGCAGGTTTACCAGCTTCGTGTTTCGTGACATAAACGTACTCTTCCCCTTTGACTTCACGAAATTCGATATCATCAACGGTCAAGCCTTTTCCACGGACGAATCCTTGGGCCGCTTTTGAGAAGTTCCCATCTGCATCCAAGGCGATTTTCTTAGAAGGTCCTTTAAAATCTTCGGTCAAATCTGTTTGTTGATCCGCCAAACCAATCACACGGACAGCCAAACGGCGGGGCGTTGAGAAGGTTTGAATGCTTTCGTATGAAAGACGGTTGTCATCCAAGAAGGCTGCCATTTTCTCACCCAGTTGTTTTTCACTTGGTGTGACAACGTAGGCTGGCAACTCTTCAAGTCCTAGTTCTACTAATAAGTTTTTTGTCATGTTTTTTCTCCGAAAAATATCTTTTTTTCCAGTTTGCCTTATGTGATTGGCACGCAAGCAACCGACTTCGTCGTTTCATTGCTAAAATTGGAGCCTAAAGTCTCCAATTTTGCCTGGTATCGTTAGTTTCTCTAACGATACCTTTATCACTGCGGCAACTGGTTCTGTAGGATTGCTCTATCAGTCAATCCCATCTAATACGCTCTCTTTATTCTTCCTCTTCTGCTAGGAGTTTTGCGCGTGTGGCTTCGTCGAGAAGTGGGTAACCAAGTTTTTTACGTTCTGCGACGAAGGTTTTGGCTACAACACGGGCCAAGTTACGGATGCGGGCAATGTAGCCAGCGCGTTCTGTAACAGAAACAGCACCACGTGCATCTAGCAAGTTAAAGGTATGTGAACATTTCAAAACGTAGTCATAGGCGGGGTGAACAAGGCCCAATTCCAAAGCACGTCCTGCTTCTTTTTCAAATTTTTCGAAGTTTTCAAGAAGCATATCTTGGTCAGAAACTTCAAAGCTGTATTTTGAGTGTTCATATTCTGGTTGAAGGAAGATTTCTCCGTATTTAACGCCTGGAGCCCACTCAATATCGTAAACAGAATCGACTTCTTGGATGTAAGAAGCCAAACGTTCCAATCCGTAAGTGACCTCAGAAGTTACCGGACCAGTTGCCAATCCACCAACTTGTTGGAAGTAGGTGAACTGAGTGATTTCCATACCGTCCAACCAAACTTCCCAACCTAGACCAGCTGAACCAGTTGATGGGTTTTCCCAGTTATCTTCAACGAAACGGATATCGTGTTCCAAAGGATTGATCCCCAATTTTTCCAATGATTCAAGGTAGAGCTCTTGGATGTTTGATGGTGATGGTTTCATGACCACTTGGAATTGGTGGTGTTGGTAAAGACGGTTTGGGTTTTCTCCGTAACGACCGTCCGCTGGACGACGTGATGGCTCTACATAAGCCGCATTCCATGGCTCAGGACCAATGGCACGAAGGAAGGTGTAAGGACTCATGGTTCCCGCACCTTTTTCATTATCATAAGCCTGCATCAGCATACAACCCTGGTCATTCCAGTATTGTTGCAAAGTCAAAATAATTTCTTGAAAGGTTAATTTCTTAGACATTAAATACTCCTTGATTTAAATGATTTCTTGCGACACGAGTCTGCCTCGTCGATTACACGAAGCAAGACGAGTTAGTACTGCGTCTAGCTCAGGCACCCTAGTGCTGAGCGTGTGGCAGTCCGACTGTAAGGAGTTCTCTGCCACTGACGCAGTGGAAAGTCAATTTTTTAGACATGTTTTACTCCTTATTCATAAAGTTTCTTGCGACTTAGGATACAAAAAGAACCGTGTCTCTGCTCCTAAGTCTATGACCTAGGGGCGTCAGAAACGCGGTTCCACCCTAATTTATTACTTCATTTTATTTTACTTTACTCAGCTTTTTACTGAGAGAAAGCGCCACTTGCTTACTTTGATCTACTTGGCTCTCACTATCCCAAGCTCGCTAGAAAAACGCCGTAAGCCCTTCTTTCTTGACTAGTATTATAGCAGATTTTTAGTGACTTGTAAATTAAAATCCGCATGAAACAATCGTTTCATACGGATTTTAGGCTAACAAACAAGGTTGTTTTTCTTATGGACGTCTCGCAGCTTTTGGTTTTTTACCATGAAGTTTTTTCTTGGCATTCTTCAAGGCTGTCAAAGCATCTTTCACATCTTGTTGGCTTGCTCCTGGATTTGAAAGGATAGTTTGTGCATCCTTGAAGGCTGCTAGGTAAGCTTCTTTTTCTTCATTTCCAGCATAGATGAATTTAGCATTCTTTTCTTGGAACTTCAATTCTTCCTTGATGTATTTTTCAAGGCTTGAAAAATCAGTTGCTTTCCCGTTTAATTTTCCTTCCGCACGGCTAAGCTCAGCAAGTGCTTGATTGATTTGTTCTTGTTTCACAGTTGGATCAACTGCAAGCAAGGCTACTGTTTGGAAAGCACGATCGTAGTCGCGACGTACTTTTTCTTTGGCATTGGCATAACGACCAGTTTTAGTCGTAGCATCGTAAGCCTGCATCGCTTCTTTTAAGGCCGCAACGTTTGAAACTTTCCCATCCAAAGCTTGGCTAGCAGCTTCAAGACTAGCTAGAGCTTGGTTGACTTGCTCTTGACTAACCTTGTTGGTCAAGGCTGCTTGGGCAGCTTGCAAAGCTTGATCATAGGCTTCCTTCTTATCCGCACTGGCATTGAAGTATTGCGCTGTCTTTGTAACATCTGCTTGGTTGTTCAAAGCAGCCAAGAGATTCACTTTTGAGATTACTCCAATACGATAATTGTTGTTACGCCCTGCGACAACTGAGATCACTGGTGCTTCCTCAGCTAGTTCATAGCCTGTAGGAAGAGTTGCAACCAAGGTATATTGACCAGTTGCTATAGATTTACCAAAGCCATTTTTACCATATTTTTCAGCAGGCAAGACAAAGTTTTCACCATCTGCCCCTTTTAATACGATCGTAGCTGCTTTTGAAACCGGTTGATCAAAGCTGATGCTAACTGGTGCATATTCTAAAGTATTGGCAAGAAAAGCGATCGTTTGGAAACTATTATCCTCTGTCAAATCAAATTCTTGCGTCAAGCTGCTGACAAATTTCACTTCTGTACGATCATACGTAAAGATTTCTGCAGTATAATGACCAAAGTTCAAGAAGTTAATATCTTTTGTCTTATCAACTGATACGTATTGGCCATTGCTATCTTTGATTCGGTAAACATACATAGTATCCAAATCTTTGTTCGTTTTAGCGTCACGAACTGCAATTTGAACCCGACCACTATTTTGATCCCGAACTAAATCTGCTAGTGAAACATAGTCTACGTTCCCCGCAAAGTCTTCTACATAGTAGTAGATATTCTTCTTATCGATGTTTTCAGGAAGATCGAAGCTACCATCTGCATTGGCCTTGATCACATGGTAATTTTCAAGCGCACGTGTACCATTCTTATCTTCACTGGTTTGGACCATTGTCCCCTGATCATCGAATGGAGTCACGTAGACGAGTTTTTCAGTTAAGATACCACCTTCGCCAACATCTTTGGCTTTACGTGCTACAAACTGTTGAGCCCCATCTTTGAAACGGATATATCCAGATGTGATCACTGGTTTTTGAGTATCGACTTGAACCTTGAAGGTTGTTGATTGCTCCTCAGCTCCAGGAACCATTGGTGTGTAACGAATGACATAATCATATACACCATCTGCTACTGCTTTCCCATTTGCATCGGTACCGTTCCAAGCAGTGTTATCTAGTGTGTAACTGCGTGGGTTCTTTTGGTCACCGTTGAAGAAGTTCTTACGATGGTCAGATGGAGTTCCTTCCCACAATGGATTTTTATGTTCCGTATCACTTGCTGCATAAACAGTTGCACGAAGGTTTTCAATGTTTCTAAGGGCGACTGTCTTGTATTCAACGAGGTCTTTATTTCCATCTTCATTTGGCGAAATGGCAATGCGAACATTCCCATTCTCATCTAATTGAAGAGAATGTGTACCTTCCGCATTTTCTTCAATACCAAGAACTGTAATCCGACGACCATCTCGTTTTCCTTGTGTGAGGAGAAGGTCATTTTGCAGGGTAACAAGCGCAGAAACATTGGCACTAGAGGAGATATTCAAATCTTTTGGAACATGATAGTAGAAGCCATCTTTTCCTTCGCGAACCAAATCATAGATTGGTTTTTCAACAGCTGGAAGGTTTTGGAATTCTCCCTTGAATCCCATAAACGGCAAGCTGACCACATCCCCATCATCTGCCGGATCTACAAAGCGAACAAATCCTTCAAGGAAATAGCCGTTCGGCATTTCTTTGCTCAACTCTTCTGTGAATTTACTTGTATCAACTTTCACCGTAACCGTTTCAGAGCTATGTGCTTTCACGGTTACTTCAGGCCAAGCTGTTTCAGTCAATTTACGTGGACGGAGGGTAAATTTACCATCCTTCACTTCATCTGTGTCAGTATTCACCAACATTTTCAAGGTACGATCGGTATCTGAAATATTGTGAACCGTCACATCAAAGGTAAAGCTATCTCCAACATTTCCAAGAGTAACGCTTGGATAGTTGTTTTCACCAGTCACATACAAGTCTGTTGAAACGGCTGCAGCTGTGTCTACAACCCCTGATCCTTGTTGACGTGGAGAAGTATAAACACCGGTTTCTTTATTAACATGTGGTTTAGCCGTAGACATAATCAAGGCTTTGACAGTTTCAGAAACTTGTTCTGGAGTCAATTCTGGGTGGTTCTTCACAAGGTATTCTTTGACCAAAGCTGCCACACCTGCTACATGAGGAGAGGCCATACTTGTACCACTCATATCTCCGTAGGTATTATCATTCAAAGAAGAAAAGATATTTCCACCAGGTGCTGTGACATCTGGTTTCAACTGACCATCTGTTGTTACTCCCCAACTTGAGAAATCAGATAATTGATCTGCCTCTGGAGATGGACGGTTGGCCATAGTATTGTTAAAGACAATTTTGTAGGAACCTGCCTTAAGAGCTTCCCCATAACGTTTTGAAATAAAGACAGATGGGATCTTTTTCGCATCTCCTTCAATTGCCATTCCAAGGTTCGATCCTTCCACATTATTGTAGACCAAAGCTCCTGCTGCACCATGATGGAAGGCATTCGCAATCTTTTCTGAGAATGGAATTTCCCCGCGTTGGATTAAGGCTAATTTACCGGTAAGATCCAGATCTTTGAAATCATCTTCTTTTCCAAGACCAACTGACACATATTCGTACTCTTTGCTTTTTTCAAAATCAGCATCTGCAGCAGATTTACTGTAATCAAACTTACCGTTATCCGCTTCCGCATTGCCTTCTAGACCTTTCACCTCAAATACTTCTGTCGTAATAACATTATTATTGATAGAAGCAACAGAGATGGAGTCCTCTACCGTTGATGGGTTTCCGACCAAACCATAATCTGGATTTTCAGCAGAAGGTCTTGAGTAACCATTTCCAAAGCTATTGCTATTTCCTGCAGAAATTAAGACAGATACGCCTTTAGCGCGCGCCCGTTTAATGGCATCCACAATATCTGAATCCGCATTGACCGTAGAACCAGTCGTAGAACCAAGACTCATGTTGATAGTATCTGCACCAAGAGCTACAGCATCATCAATTGCTTTTACATAAAGAGCAGATCCCGTTGTTTTTTGGCGATCTGAGAAGACACGCATAAACATAACTTGCGCTTCTGGTGCTACACCATAGATCTTTTCTCCGTTGCCTGCTACTTTATCAGGATTCCCCGTCGCAATCCCTGTAACGTGCATCCCGTGAGAATCTCTTTCAGCCTCTTTGATATTATCTGTACCATCAAAATAGTCATAGGCATAGACAACTTTGTCGTTGTACCATTTACCGTAATCAATTCCTGCTGCTTTCTTAGCAGCTTCGATTTCTTCTTGGTTTTTAAACTTAGCTTTTGAAGGATCGGTAATCCGAAGAACCTCGTGGTTCACATCCAAGCCAGAGTCGATAACGGCAACAACCATCCCTTCCCCTTTATAACCTTGCTTCCATGTTTGGGGAACAGTAATAATTTCGTCACTTTCGATGCTTTGAGGTTTTTCAGCTGCCTCATGGCGATTCGTTGTTTCTGAACTTGTCGCAGTAGCCACTGCTGTTGCTTTTTCTACAGGTTTTTCCGCTACTTCCGGTTTTGTTTCTGGAACAGTAGATGCCTCTTTCGGAGCTTCTGGTTTTTCAACAACAGTAGCTTCTTTTGCATCAACTGTCTTTGCTGCAACAGCTGCGTCTTTTGTAACTTCAACTTTCTCACTAGCAACTGCTGTACTTGCTTCTGTTGCTTGTGAATGCTCTTCTTCAGCAGGTGCCTGTTGAGTAGTGGCTACAAGCTGTGTTCCAGCACTCGTTTGGCTGGCCGCTTGTTCTTCTGCACTCGCTTGTGCAGATCCAAATACCAAAACAGCCCCTAATAAAACTGAGGCTACACCAAATTTGTATTTTCTTAATGAAAAACGTTCTTGTCTATTCATAGAAACTCCCCTTTTATTTTAATAGTAACTATTATAACGCAAAATTGTCTGAAAATTCATTCAAAAAACAAATTGTAACACAAATGTAACATTTACGAATATTACTAGCTATTAATTTATTTTCGTTCGGAAAATTGTAAATTAGAATGGGAAAGTATTATAGAACATCTGTTTTTGTTGGAGTTTTAAAATTATTTAATCATTGAAAGGATTTTAAAAACCGAGAACGAAACTGTCCTCGGTTTTTATTAATGAATAGAAATTCCCTTTTAAAAATCTTTGGTGTCCGGATCTGGTGCACCTGCTTCAACCGGAAGATGGCGAAGGAGTTCCACATCATCTGCTGTCAATTCAAAATCAAAGCAATTTAAATTACTCGCAATCCGCTCAGGTGTAACCGATTTGGGCAATGGAAGGAAACCTTCTTGCAAACTCCAAGCCAAGGCTAGTTGAGCGACGGTCTTTCCATATTTAGTAGCCATTTCTTTTACTTGTTCATTTTGGAACAATTCTCCTTGGCCAAAAGGTCCCCAAGCCTCTAGTAAAATGCCATGCTTGCGACTTGCTGCAATGGCTTCACTTTGGTAAACCCCAGGTGCTAGACGAATTTGGTTCACAGCCGGAATGACCCGAGCTGTTCCAAGGAGGGCTTCCAAATGATGAGGCAGAAAATTGCTAATACCAATAGCCCGAACCTTGCCAGCAGCTAGCATATCTTCCATTGCTCGCCAAACCTCAGCATTTCGTTGTTTCCAAGCATCATTTTTTCGAAGTGATTTTGGATTTGGCCAATGAATCAAATAAAGATCCACATAGTCCAAGCCTAGTTTCTCAAGAGACTCTTCCAAAGCAGCTTGAGCGTCTTCATAGGTGTGATGAGTATTCCAAAGTTTGGTGGTAATAAACAGGTCTTCGCGCGCAAGACCACTGTCTTTAATGGCCCGACCCACACTCTCTTCATTCTGATAAATCGCAGCTGTATCGATATGGCGATAACCTGCTTTTAAAGCAGCTAAGACAGCTTGATAGGCTTCTTCTCCATCCGCTGCTTTCCACGTCCCAAATCCCAATACAGGAATCTCCACCCCATTATTTAAACGATAATGATTCATTTTTTCTTTCCTTTCTTCGATTTCGGTTTCTTAGGCCCTCGAAGCTTGAGCTCTGGCTTAAAAATATTTTTCTTGGTTGGCTCCATCTTCTTGCTATAAAAACTATAGAGTAAAAATGCCCCACCAACAATCACAATAAAGATATTTTTTCTTACAATCCCATAGAGCAAGAAAAAAATTCCCATCAATAAAAAACGTATATCAATTGCCTTCATAAACTACCTCACATTTCAATTCCCATTATAGCATGAAAAGACAGCATTCACAAAATTGCACTACCATTGGTAAACAAAAACCTCTCTAGGTATGACCTAGAGAGGAAGTATTCTATCTTTAATTCTTGAATCTAGTTCGTAGCCTGGTAACGTTTGACCCCATCGAGATAGGTCGCAACCAGATCCAAATTTTGATCAAGAACGATGAAGTCCGCATCATACCCTTCGCGAATTTGACCACAAACATCATCAATATGGACTGATTTTGCCGGATTGAGGCTGGCCATCATCACTGCTTCGTGAGGGTTAGCAATCCCCCACTCTACAACATTTTTTAATCCATCTTTCAATTTCAAGATTGAGCCAGCTAGATTACCAGTTGATTTCAAGCGAGCCGTCCCTTCAGCGACCACAACCGGGAATTCCCCAAGCATGTAGTCCCCGTCTTCTAAGCCCCCAGCTGTCATACAGTCCGTAATCAAGGCAACATTTTCTTTTCCTTTTTGTTTCATCAGGATATCACACGCTAGCGGATCCACGTGATGGCCATCACAGATCAACTCTGCTGTTGTATGAGGCAACTCATACATAGCACCAACCATACCGAGTTCACGGTGCGTCAAACCACGCATACCATTGTAGGCATGCACCCAGACACTCGCACCTGCATCTACCGCTTTTTTAGCTTCTTCAAAAGTTGCATTGGAGTGTCCCAAAGCAACAGTCACCCCTTCTCCTGTAATGGTCCGAACAAAGTCTTCTACACCTTCACGCTCAGGAGCAAGGGCAATCTTATTCAACAGACCATTGGCAGCTTTTTGCCAAGCCCGGAATTCTTCCATACTTGGATCCTTCATATAAGATGGGTTTTGAGCTCCCTTGTATTTTTCTGTAAAATAAGGTCCTTCAAAATAAATCCCGCGAATCTTAGCTCCTGTTGCTTCTTTGTATCGTGCACCGATATTTTCAGTTACTGCCAAAAGTTGTTCGTAAGAGGAAGTAAGGGTCGTAGGCAAAAAGCTCGTAACCCCTGTACTCAAGAGCCCTTCACTCATGGTATGGAGAGTGCCTTCGATATTATTATCCATCACATCTACCCCACCAAATCCGTGAATATGGGTATCTACGAGGCCAGGCGCAATGCTGTAACCAGAATAATCCAGCACATCCGCACCTTCTGGTAAGCTTTCCACATGTTTTCCAAACTTGCCATCAACAAGCTCCAAATAGCCTCCGCGGCGAACCCCATGTGGGTAATAAAATTGATCTGCTTTAATATATGTAGACATAAAATCGTCCTTTCCATTGTAGGAACTGTGTTCCATTTATATTCATACATATTATAACGCTTTCACTTCTATTTGTAAATGGTCTAGACCTATTTTTGAATAGAATCCAACAAAAAAACAGAGTAAGCTTCCTACTTACTCTGTTTGACGTTCCTTAAATTTGATCGATTTGTACTTTTTCAGCGAGATTCATGGCATGGTCTGCAACTCGTGTATAGTGAGAAATAATATCAATAAAGTTCACTCCGGCTTGAGGTGTACATTCACCTTGGTTCAAACGACGAATATGGGTTTTCCGAAGTCTTTTCTCCAACTTTTCAATTGCCTCGTGACGTGCTACCAATTGGTTTGCAAGACTCACATCATTGTTCTCAACAGCTTTTAAGGCATCCTCTACAAATTGATGGGTTTGGTTGTAAATATCTTCCAATTCAGCCAAGGCCGCTTCTGAAAAGACCACTTTCTTACGAATTAAATAATCGGTCAGATTGATCAAGGCTTCCGCGTGATCTCCAATCCGCTCCAAATCCCGTGAAGAATCCAAGATATTGGTGAGAACTTCACTTTCTCTCGGACTCAAGGCTTCACTTGACAAACGAATCAGGTAGCGAGTCAAATCATCATCGATGGTATTGATGGCTTCTTCTGTCTTATGACCCTTTTCAGCTGTTTTCTCATTTTGATGAACAATATAATCATAAGAAAGATTAAAAGCTTTGTCTGCATATCCACCTAAATGAAGCAACTCTTTTTTCGCATTTCCAAGAGCAATCGAAGGCGCTTGGGTGATCAAGTTTTCATCCAAGTAGAGCGGTTCATATTTGACAACCTCATCCTCACCAGGAATCAGCTTGGTCACAAAGTATGCCAAAGCTCCAATGAATGGGAACTGGATGATGGTATTGGTTATATTAAAGGTTCCGTGAGCAAAGGCTATGGTCATTTCTGGGGATAAATGAAGAGTCGTTTCAAACCATTGAATCAAAGAGGTAAACGGAACAAGGAAGACAAGACAGATAATGGTTCCGATAACATTAAAGGCTACATGGGCACCTGCCACACGTTTGGCCGCAATATTAGCTCCCAAGGAAGCAATGATAGCTGTAATGGTCGTTCCGATATTATCACCAAAGAGAACTGGGAGGGCTCCTTTCAGGTCAATCAAATGACTAGCATAGAGATTTTGCAAGATACCAATGGTTGCAGAAGAGGCCTGAATCAAAAGTGTTAAGCCTGATCCAACAAAGACACCCAAGATAGGACTTTTACTTAACTGCACCATATAGTCACGAAAGACTTGCAAATCTTTAAGAGGTTCCATAGCCCCACTCATCAAGTTGAGGGCAAAGAAGATACCACCGACACCAAAAACGATTCGTCCAACATTATTAACCAAACGATTTTTGGTAAAGAAGAGACAAACCGCTCCGATAAAGAGCATGGGAAGAGCGTAGTCTCCTAATTTAAAACCAATGATAAAGGAGGTAATAGTCGTTCCAATATTGGCCCCCATAACAATACCAATAGCTTGACGGAGGGTTAGAAGTCCTGCACTCACCAGACCGACCGTAATCACTGTAACCCCTGAACTCGACTGAATCAAGGCAGTCATCCCAATCCCTACTAGAACCCCTAGAAAGGGATTACTCGTATATTTATCAATATAGTATCGAAGTCGATCTCCTGCAGCCTGTTGCAAGCCTTCTCCCATGGTTTTAATACTATAGAGAAAGAGCCCCAGGCCTCCCAAAAAGTTAAATACAATTTCCTGCCAGTTAATCGACATGTTCATTCCTCCAAATTTGAGATCAGAAATAAAACTCCTCTCCTATTGTAAAGGATAATTTCCAATCACACAAGAGATTTCTGTAAATTTCTATTATTTTTTGAAACCGTTTTTTCCTTCTGTTTTATTTTCCTCGTTTTAAGAGCCAAAAAAAGAGGTTGGAAATTTCCAACCCGAGACTGTAGACAAACTATTCTTTTTTATAAATCTAATAAATTCTATAAAAAGAAATGTTACTCGTTAGAGTGATTCAATCATCTACTGAAACTTTTCGTCGTGAGAAAAGTACCTGAAACTTAATAGTTTCAGGTACTCGGAATTATTGAGACCTTAGGCTCAATAATTAGTCATGGAACTTCGAAGAAGTTCGCTGACGTCCGTACTCACCTAAGGAAAGTTTCTAAGAAGACTTTGTCTTTCAATCTGGGCGTGGAAAATTTCCAACCTCTCTAGTCTTTGTTCAAATTGCGCAACATCTCATCGATCTTATTCCCGTATTCGATGGATTCGTCTTTCACAAAAGTAAGATCTGGAATCTTGTACAATTTCAGATTCCGACCTAATTCACGCTTGATGGTTCCTGTTGCTTTTTCAAGGCCTGTCTGAGCCTTTTGATTGTCTGAAGCCAAATCACTCATAATTGAATAATACACTTTGGCCATAGACAAATCACCTAGCATTTGAACATCCGTAATGGTGACACCTTGAACACGCGGGTCACGGACTTTCTTTTGTAAAATCTCGTTGACTTCACGCTTGATTTCCATCCCTACTCGGTCTGTCCGAAAATGACTTGCCATAGGAACTCCTTTCTGCTCTGTGTTTAAAAACTAGGAAATCAGAGGCCCCCCTCTTTTTTCCTAGTCAGCTTGCTTATTTTTTAATTTCTTCCATGATATAGGCTTCGATAGTATCATCTGTCTTGATATCATTGTAGCCTTCAATCATCAATCCACCTTCACGACCATTTGTGATCTCTTTGACATCATCTTTGAAGTGTTTCAAGCTTGCAAGAGCTCCGTCGTAGATCACGACACCGTCACGAATGACACGTACTTTGGAATCACGTGTAACCTTACCACTGAGGACCATAAATCCACCGATGGTACCCACTTTAGAGACCTTAAAGGTTTCACGAATAACTGCTTCCCCGATGACTTTCTCTTCGAACTCAGGATCCAACATACCCTTCATGGCATCTTCCATTTCTTCAATCACTTTGTAGATAATTGAGTGAAGACGGATTTCCACCTCGTCAGCTTCAGCTTGTTGACGTGCTTGTGGAGTAGGACGGACGTTAAATCCGATGATGAAGGCATTTGAAGCTTCTGCAAGGGTCACGTCTGATTCGTTGATCGCACCAACTGCTGAGTGAACGATGGTCACTTTCACACCTTCTACTTCAATCTTTTGAAGGGAAGCAGCAAGGGCTTCAACCGAACCTTGTACATCGGCTTTAATGATGACATTAACAGATTTCACTTCCCCAGCCTTCAAGGTATCAAAGAGATTTTCAAGGCTGACGCGGTTGGTTGCTTGACGTTGTTTCATCAGAGCACGTTTGGCACGTTCTTCACCCGCTGCACGCGCTGATTTTTCATCTTCATAAACCGCGAAGTGGTCACCTGCCATTGGCGCTTCGTTCAAACCAGTGATAGAAACCGGAGTAGATGGTCCTGCCACCTTCACACGACGTCCAAGGTCATTGGTCATGGCACGGACACGTCCAAAGGTATTTCCGACAACGATTGGGTCTTGAACATTCAAGGTACCTTGTTGAACAAGGAGAGTTGCCACCGCACCTTTTCCTTTATCCAAGCGCGCTTCGATAACAGTACCGATGGCACGAACAGTTGGATCTGCTTTGAGTTCTTGGATTTCAGCCACAAGAAGGACCGTTTCCAAGAGTTCATCGATATTTTGGTTGAACTTAGCTGAGATTTCTACAAACTCAGAATCGCCACCCCACGCAGTTGACATAACTCCATGCTCTGCCAATTCACCAATGACACGCTCTGGATTAGCGCCTGGTTTATCGATCTTGTTAATAGCCACAATGATTGGAACATTGGCAGCTTTTGAGTGGTTGATGGCTTCGATGGTCTGTGGCATCACCCCGTCATCTGCTGCTACAACCAAGATGGTAATATCCGTAACAGATGCACCACGCGCCCGCATAGAAGTAAAGGCCGCGTGTCCAGGTGTATCCAAGAAGGTAATCTTCTTGCCATTTTCCACGATTTGATAAGCCCCGATGTGCTGAGTGATTCCTCCCGCTTCACCTGTTGCTACACGTGAATTACGAAGGGTATCCAAAAGGGTAGTTTTACCGTGGTCAACGTGTCCCATGATGGTGACAACTGGTGGACGCTCTACCAACTCATCTGGATTCAAATAACCATCTTCAACGAAGAAGCGTTCGATATCGGCATTGTCCACTTCAACCTTTTTCTTGGCTTCAATTCCATAATCCACCATCAAGAGTTCAATCGTATCTCCATCCAGCGATTGGTTTTGAGTCGCCATGACTCCCATCATAAAGAGTTTCTTGACGATTTCAGCCGGTTCACGCTTGATGCGTTTTGCGATTTCTGCAACCGTCATTCCATCCGTATACTCAAATTCACTTGGTAATTCATGGAATTTACGCTCTGTTACTGGTTTTGGAGCATCATTACGGTTGTTCTTTCCTTTTTTATTTTTCTTATTGTTATTCCAGTTACTATTTCTCTGATTTCTCACTTGATTTTGACTATTTCGATTCCTTTGTTGTTTTCTTGGACCATCTTCTTCACGATCAAAATCATCGCGTTTCTTATCTGGTCGCGCTTGTTTCTTCCGACGTGTATCGACTTGAGCTGGAGCAGCAGCAACAGCTGGTTTTGTATGGTTCTCAACAGCTGGCTCCTGTACAGGTGCTTTCACTTCTGGTGCTTCCACCCGTTTCCGGCGCTGTTGACGTTCTTGTTCTGCTTTTGCAGTTTGTTGTTTGTAGCGATCTTCACTTCCACGTGCGTACTCAGCATTTTGTTCAGCTTTCAGTGCTGCTGCACGCGCTTTGAAATCAACTTTTGGTGCCACTTGGGGTTGTGCACTACGTCTTTGATCTGGTCGGTTATTGCGACGATCAGAACCTTGATTTCGTTGTTCATTTCTCTCTTGTGGTCGTTGATTTCGGTTGTCACCATGACGCTGATTGTCCTTGCGATCGCGTTTTGGACGATTGTCTTGTTGTTTCCTACGTTCAGACTGCTCTTTTGCACGCGCTTCTCGTTCCGCTTTAAAGTTACGACTCTTTGGTTTAGCAGCTGGCATTACTGATTTAGTCTCAGTTGCTCCTTCTTTTTTGACGGGCGCTGCTTCTTTTTTCTCTGCGACAGCCGTTGTCTTGGCAGCCACTTCTGCTACTTTCTTTTCGACTGTTTCTTTTTTCGCTACAAAGCTCTTGATCAACTTTTCAGCAACATCAGTATCGACACTAGATGCATGACTCTTGACGTCAAAACCTAATTCTTTCGCACGAGTGACGACTTCTTTACTTTCCTTGCCCAATTCTTTGGCAATTTCGTATAATCTTTTCTTAGACAATTGCTGTCCTCCTCTTCTATTCCATAAGAGACCTCATTTTCTTTGAAAATCCAGCATCTACAACAGCGACGACCTTACGGGCACGTCCAATTGCAGTGCTTAATTCTAGTGTTGAAAACACGGTAGATACTTGAACCTCATAATAGTGACCCTTATCTGTCACCTTTTTTGTCAGGTTACTAGCTGCATCATTTGCCAGAAAAACTAATTTTGCTTTTTCTTCCTGGATTGCTTTGATCACGAGTTCTTCTCCAGAAATGAGTTTTCCTGCTCTTTGCGCCAAACCCAACAAATTACTTATCTTTTGCTTATTCAAGGCCTAACTCTCTTCTCTTCACCTTATGATCTACATAAGCGATCAATTCATCATAGAAAGCTTCTTCCACTTCCATATTAAAGCTACGATTAAAAACTTTCTTTTTCTTAGCAAGTGCCGCTTCTTCATTGTCTAGCTTGATGTAAGCACCTCGACCATTGGCTTTGCCAGTTGGATCGATAAAGACTTGTCCTTCTTTATTTTTGACAATGCGGAGCAAATCGCGCTTATCAATAATTTCATTTGAAACGACAGATTTTCTTAAAGGGATTTTTCTTGTTTTTACCATTTTCCCTCCCTCTCTTAATCGACTTGCTCTTCGTCACTTTCTACTTGGTCTTCAAAAGTTTCCTGAGCTGCTTCCATTTCTTCGAACTCACTAGCAGATTTGATATCGATGCGGTAACCAGTCAAATGAGCTGCTAAACGAACGTTTTGACCACGACGACCGATGGCAAGAGATAATTTGTTATCTGGGACCACAACGAGAGCATGTTTGCTATCTTCATCATCAAAAATAACTTGGTCCACTTCTGCAGGAGCGATCGCATTGTAGATAAATTCAGCTGGATCTGGAACCCATTCAATGACATCGATGTTTTCTTCTGTTGGAACCATACGGTCTAATTTTTGATCGTATCGAGCTGGGTGGAACTTGCTGGTAATCTTTTTAATATTCGATCCACCACGACCAACGATAGTCCCAATCGCATCTACGTTTGGATTATGGCTGCGAACCGCAACTTTTGTACGATCTCCAGCTTCACGCGCTACACTCATAATCTCAACAGTTCCATCATAGACTTCAGGAATTTCTTGTTCCATCAAACGTTTGATCATTTCAGGATGGCTTCGACTAACAAAGACATTGACACCACGTGGATTATCTTCTACCTTGTAGACAAAGACTTCAATCCGATCATGAGATTGGAACACTTCTCCTGGAATTTGATCTTGCTTAGACAATTGAGCTTCGATCGAACCAAGATTGACATAGATAAAACGATTATCAAAGCGCTCCACTGTTCCACTCATGATTTCATTTTCATGTTCTTTATAAGTGTTATAGGTGATGGTGCGCGTTTGCTTACGCATTTTTTCCATGATCGTTTGTTTAGCAGATTGAGCTGCTACACGACCAAATTCAGCTGGTGCTTCTTCAAACTTGATCTTGTCCCCCAACTCATAAGCAGAGCTAATGGCTAAGGCATCCTTCAAGCTGATTTCTAAGCGACTATCAAAGACTTCATCCACCACTTCACGAACCGTATAAACACGGAAATCTCCAGTTTTTTCATTGAATTCAATCGCTGCACTTTCTGATTGTCCATAACGACGGCGATAAGCTGAACGCAATGATTCTGTGACGGCTTCAATGATATCTTCTTTTTTGATCCCTTTGTCTTCTTCCAAAATGCGGAAGGCTTCTAGCATTTCTTTACTCATGTTTTTCTTGCCTCTATTATAAAGGCATCCTTTCTTTCATTCTGTTACAATTTTACAGCCAACCTTGCTTTGGACACAAGGTTATAAGGAATTTCTACAGTTTTCTTTCGTGTTTTATCCATATACTCAATGGTCAAAACATCCTCTTCAAAACCTACCAAGTTCCCCTCAAAAACCTTTTGTTTTTCAACAGCCTTATACAAGCTGATATTGACATACTTGCCAACAGCTCCCTCGAGTGCTTCCTTGGTTTTCAATGGTCTCTCCAGGCCAGGACTGGTAACTTCTAAAAAGTACTGTTCTGGAAATGGGTCTGGTTTGATTTGATCCAATAGCGGGCTAATGATTTCTGTCAAATCCGCTGTATCATTCAGTGTGATCCCTTCTGGTTTGTCTACGAAAATGCTTAAGACGTAGTCACCACCCATTTTGCCATATTCAACATCGACCAATTCAAATGGTTCCTTTATAGCTGCCTGAATCACTTCTGTTACTAAGTCAACAATCGTTGCGATGGTTGCCACCTCCTCATAGATAAGAGGCGAAGATATTTCCCCGCCTCTCCTTTTCTATTCATTTAAGGTATTATAACACGATTCCCCAATGATTGCAAGGAATATGCTAAAACTGTGCTTCTACACGGTAAATGACCTGTCCTTTACTTGAGAACTTTTTCTCATATTCCGTCATGACATTCCCCTCAAAATCACTAGCATGAAGGTCTAGCCAGACACCCTTCAACGTCATACCATACTGTGAAAAGCTCACCAAACTGTATTCAAACAGACCTCGATTATCTGTTTTAAAGTGAATCTCCCCATGTTCTGGAAGAATTTGCTTGAAGGTATCCAAGAAGGTCTTGTATGTTAAACGACGCTTCTCATGACGTTTCTTAGGCCAAGGATCTGAAAAATTCAGATAGAGTTGATCAATTTCCCCATCTTCAAAATAGTTGGTCAAGCTATCTCCGTCTACCCAAAGCAATTTAATGTTAGGAAGATCAGCTTCTAAGACCTTATCTAAAGCATAACTCAAGACCGATTTTTGAATATCAATTCCGATGTAGTTGATCTCTGGATTGGCCTTGGCCATCCCAGTAATAAAGGCCCCTTTTCCGCTACCTACTTCGATATGAATAGGATGGTCATTCCCGAAAATCTCATGCCACTTTCCCTTGGCATCTTCTGGATTTAGGACCACATATTGCGGGTTCGCTTCTAATAATTCAGTCGCTCCCTTGCGATTTCTAACTCTCATATTTCCTTTCCATATTTCAACCGGAAATTGCGCAGAGCATAGATCTCGCGATTGACATTTTCTAAATCATTATTTTCATAGTATTTAGCAATTTGGCACAAGAAAGAGTATTGACCAAACCAATAGAGTTTATCAAATACTTTTTGATTGTACTTGTAGCCATAATAGCCTAACCAATCGCGCCAATTAGAATCTGGGATATAGTGACTCAAGATATGCGCCACATCCAACATCCGGTCTGTCAAACGAACAGAGTCCCAATCGACTAGATAAATCAAGCCGCTCTCTGTCTCAATCCAGTTACTATGACGGACATCCCCATGAACGATCGTCGCATAATCCTCCCGAAAGGCAGGCACTGTCTTACGTAAATTCTTTACGACTGATTGGATATAGTGGTTCTGACGTAGGGCAATTGGCAACCGATTGCTCCAAGAATTGAGCAGTTCTAATGGAGATTCCACAGGATAGCCAAGTTTTTTCAATTGGGTCATCAAAGGTCTAGAACGGTGCAATCTCGTTAAAATATTGACGACTTGTTTTTTCGACATCCCATTAGGCGTGAGAATTTCCCCATTCAACCATTCTTGGGCACTCATCACATTTCCATCTGGCAAACGTCGACTCCATAACAATTGAGGAGCAATCTGTTCTTTTGCTAGACCCGCAAGGATTGGGGTCGTATTCATTTTTACAAAAACGCGCCCACCATCTGGGTAGGTCCCCATGTAGGCCTTCCCACTCTTCCCAGGAATTGGGGTGAGGCTTAGCTCTTTTTCATTCGAGTCCATCTTTTCCTCCGTAAAAAGTTTCCAATCTATTTTACTAATTTTAACGATTTTCGTCAACCAAGCGCGCCATCTTAAATGGAAGATAGAGTAGGATTAAAGCAACTGTATAAGCCAATAAGCCTAACAACAGGACTTTATCTGAAATAAAGCCCAGGCCAATTCCCCCTTCTATCACCGTTATCATCCCCATGACCAGCTGAATCGTTTTGTTCAACCCTGCCTTTTTACTGCCCTTTTTCATCGGAAAAAGGAGGGTCAAGGGTTGGTAATCAAAAGCACTGTAAAGCCCCAGTAATTGAAAAATAACCAAGTAATTGAGCAAGGCTACAAGGGCAATCACTACGAGGGGTTGGGGAATAAAGATGATAGCGAGAAGGGAAAGAGCCAAGAGTCGGAGAGTCATAGAGAAAAGATCTCCATTCCGTAGGAAGGAGCGCATATATAAGTGAAGCCACGTATTGCCATGTGTTTTAGGAAGAAGCCCTAAGAAACCATCCAAGTAAGCTCTTCTTTTGACACTGTTGGTAATACCTTTTACCGTTGTAAACAAGGCAAAGAAACGAAGAATCAATTGTTTCCTTGCATTCTCACGAGCAATGGCTAAGGTCCAATTCAAATTTCCATCCTGGTAGAAGCGCGCTTCCTTCCAGCTAAAAACAGCCCCTTTAGCCACTCCTAAGACAAGGATATAAGCTACAATAGCAAGTTTATCCAGCCCCATTGCCAGAAGAAGAGGCACAAATAATAGAAGGACAAAACTTTGAATCAAAAACCAAAACACAAAAGACTTCTTGGCCTGCCCTTTGATATAACGTTTCACTTCCTCTTCCTTTACCAAAAGGAATAAAGCATCGGGCTTCTCTAAGTAGGTCGCAATAGAGCCTATCGGAACCAAGAGGAGCAAACCAATCATGAGACTCCAGCGGATCAGGCTTGTATCTTTGGGGAGATCTTGTAAGAATTGGCTGTATTGAACCGCCAAAAATCCTATGAAAATCAGCATAAAGAGGACGAAATGATCATTGAGAACATAGCGGCTATATTTTACACATTGAGTTCGAAACGTTTGTTGCCGTTTTTTCATCAACTCTTTCATGCTGTTTCCTCTTCTGTCAAGGTCATGTAGATATCATTTAGACTTGCTTTCTCATCCCCAAAAGTTGAACGCAACTCATCTAAGGTCCCTTGTGCTCGAATCTGCCCCTTATGGAGGATTACAAAACCATCACACATCTTTTCAGCCGAATCCAGAACGTGGGTACTCATCAAAATCGATTTTCCTTTTGCTTTCTCATCTGCCAATAACTGAATCAAATCTGCAATCGCAAGAGGATCCAATCCCAAAAAGGGTTCATCGACAATATAAAGACTTGGATCCACTGCATAGGCACAAATAATCATGACCTTTTGCTTCATCCCTTTTGAAAACTGGGTCGGGAACCAATCTAATTTTTCAGCCAAACGAAATCGTTCCAACAAAGGCTGGACGCGCACCATGACCTGATCCATGTCTAAATCATAGGCCATAGCTACGGTCTCGATATGCTCTCTCAGGGTTAATTCTTCATATAGGCTAGGGGTTTCTGGAATATAGCCAATTTTTTTACGATAGTCAGTTGGAGCTTCTTGAAGACTCAAGCCGTCAATCCGTACTTCCCCAGCATAAGGATGCAGGAGACCAATAATTTCATTAATCGTGGTTGACTTCCCAGCTCCATTTAGTCCAATCAAACCAATCAGTTGGCCATCCGGAACTGAAAAACTCACCTCTTTCAGGACAGGGATGTTGACATAGCCCCCTGTCAACTTGTTGATTTCTAACATATTTTCTCCGATTTCTGGTATAATGTTCTTATATTATAACAAAATTTAGTCTAAATGAGGTGTATTTATGGTTGACGATTGTATTTTTTGTAAGATTATAGCTGGCGACATTCCTTCCTCCAAAGTCTATGAGGACGAGGAAGTCCTCGCATTTTTGGACATCTCTCAGGTTACACCCGGTCATACGTTAGTGGTTCCAAAAAAACACGCTCGCAATCTCTTAGAGATGGACGAAACCGCCACAGCTCAACTATTTGCACGTGTCTCTAAAGTTGCTAAAAAAGTAGAAGCTGCTACCCAAGCTAAGGGAATGAATGTCATCAGCAACATGGAAGAAGTTTCTGGACAAACCGTTTTTCACACACATGTCCACATTATCCCTCGCTATTCCGATCAAGATGAGCTTGCCATTTCATTTACTGAACACGAGCCTAATTTTGAACAACTAGCAGTTCTTGCAGAAACCATCAAAAACAGTTAAAAAGGAGGCCATATGAAACTCAAAAATCTCTTTTGGTTTGCAACAGGAGCTAGCATTAGCTACCACTTAGTAAAAAACCGCAAAGAAATCAAAACAGAGGTGACTGAATCCAGCCAATTGATCAAGGGAATTCAAGATAACCTAGCAAAAATCCAACGCAATCTGGATATTATCCAAGACCAAAAGACCAATCTTCAAGAATTGGTAACGGATTTCCAATACAAGACCAAACTATTTCGTCAACAAGCAACAGCATCTCTAAAAGAAATTAAAGACATCTGGCAACCAAGTAAAAACGATTGAGAAAACTCAATCGTTTTTTTCTTATTCTGAAGGTACCGTAGGTGTCACACTGCTCGACTCTGTAGCTGCAGGAGCAACTGGTGTCACTGGTGCAACAGAACTTTGAGGCGTCACCACTCCCGTATCCTGGGTCGATGGTACAACTGGTAGTTGGTTAAACTCTTGGTAAACAGGTGCTTCCTCAGATGATGCCGCTGGCGTATCATTTTGAGAAGAAGCATTCTTCAACTCTTCATCTCCATCTAATAGGTAAGCATTGGTTTTCAATGTTTTGATTTCTTTTAGTCCCAAAGCTTTGCGGATGATATTTTGAATTTTCAAGAGATGTTTTGAAGTGACAATCTGATAACTTCCGCCATCTGCTAAGGTGGCATCTTCTCCTTTCAGCTGGTACTGATGAATCGTTGAAAGGGCATCTTTATATCCTAGCAATTGAAGAAGGCTATTACTGTCAAGCGCTATGTTGGTTTGCATATTGTCACTAACAGAATCAATGATTCCTTTGTAGTGACTCAAACTATTGAGGCTTAAAACTTTCTCAACAATCTTTTTGATCACTTCACGTTGGCGTTTTTGACGTCCGTAGTCTCCTTCTGGGTCTTGGTAGCGCATGCGTGAATAAACGAGAGCTTGGTCCCCATTAATCTCCTGACGTCCTGGTGCGATCTTAGCCGTATATTCTGGCTCATTTTCCTCGATCGAGATATCGAAGTCAAATGGATTGTTGACCGTGATGCCACCAACCTTATCCACTAATTGAACCAATCCCTTCATATTGATCATGACATAGCGGTCAATATGGATATTCAAAAGATCTTGAATGGTCTTAATGGCTAACTTGGCACCACCTTGAGCATAAGCCGAATTCAATTTTGCTTGGACCGTTTCGCCATCTGAAGTAATATTGGTTAGAATATCTCTTTCCAAGCTCGTCATGGTTGTTTCTTTTGTTTGAGGATTGACAGTCACCAAAATCATGGTATCACTATTTCCGGCCCAAGGATCTTCCCGAGAACCGCTACCTGTATCAACCCCCATCAAAAGGATGGTCATCGGCTTGTTTTCTGCAATGACATTGGTCTCATTTCCAAAGCCTTTATAGGTCTTACTGAGGGTCCCTGTCGTTTGATTGAGGATAGTGAGGCCATAGGCCCCGATCCCAATCACTGTTACCGTCAATAAGCTCAAAAACATCAAAATAATTTTTTTAACCATGTATACTCTCTCTAATCTATCAGTTTCCCCATAAGGTAAACATCTAAGAATTCTCCTTCAGCTGAACAAGCTCCACGAGCTTGACAACCTTCGATCTCAAAACCTAACTTTTTATACAGGTGAACTGCTCGTTCATTGCGCACTTGGACATTCAAGACTAGTTTGCGAAGAACACCGGTCGAGTGCGCCCACTCAATTCCTTCTTCCAACAAGATCTGTCCAAGTCCTTGATTCCAATAAGCTTTTTGAACCACAATAAAGACGTCACCAATATGCCGAATGGACCGTTGAAAAGCTGCAGTGATATTTAACAAAGCTGCCAGTTCCTGATCTAGAAATAGCAAGAGGCAAATCCGATTTTCCGCCATTTCTTGCACCATCAGAAATTGCTCCATGTCTGCTGGAGACATGCCAATTCCAGCTTCATCTAGCGTCATGTAATCTGACTCTTTCCCAACTTGATTTAAGAAATCAACGACAAGAGCCGCGTCTGCACTGTCAGCTTGCCGAATTTCTACTGTCACTTCCTTTTCCTTAGTCATCCGTTTTTTCCACCTGCTCAAAGGATGTCAGTAAAGCTTCTGCACGCGCTCCATGAGCTTCAAAAGCTAACTCTCGCCCATCTTCTAATTTTCGGATAAAAATTTTAAGATAAGCATCCGAGAGACTCGGCTCAATCAACTCTCCCCATTCAATAATGGTCGCACCATCTCCAAATAGAAAATCATCTAAATCAATAGAATCTGGATCATTCCCAATCCGGTAAACATCCAAATGGTATAAAGGCAAGCGACCTTCGTATTCACGAACAATGGTATAGGTCGGGCTTTTAATCATCTGATCAATCCCTAACCCCTTTGCAATTCCCTTGGTAAAGGTCGTTTTTCCTGCTCCTAGATCACCTGATAAGATAATCACGTCTTGCTTTTCTAAGAGTTTTCCTAGCTGTTTTCCTAGAGCGATCAGCTCCGTTTCATTGTGACTAATCATTTCTCTATTATACCAAACTTTTTAAAAATCTGCTCTTTCTTTTAGAAATTGTTCGACTCAGGTTTGCTTTTTAGATAGATAGACAAACTATTTTAAAGTAAAATAAGTTAAGTGATTCTGCAAAAAAAAATAAATTTGAGTTCCAATTTTTAAATCGATTTAAGAAAATACTGAAACTTTCCGCTGTGAGAAAAGTGCCTGAAACAATAACGTTTCAGGCACTCGGAATTATTGAGACCTTAGGCTCAATAATTAGTCATGGAACTTCAAAGAAGTTCGCTGACGTCCGTACTCACCTAAGGAATGTTTTTGGTATAACTTTGTCTTCAATCTGAAAGGAATGGGAGACAACTCCCATTCCTTTTTGGCACTTTTCTGATACTTAATTCAAGGCCATGCTAACGTAGTTTAAAATAAAGAGAACATCTAGGATCCAAATCATGCTGTGCACTTCTTTGGCTTCTCCTTTAACCACTTTCACCAAGCTATAGGTGATAAATCCAGCAGCGATCCCTTGTGTAATCGAGTAGCTGAAGCCCATAAAGATAGAGGTGAAGAAGGCAGGAACTGCTTCTGACATATCTTCCCAATGGATATTTTTCAAGCCACTCAACATCATGATCCCAACAACAATCAAAATTGGAGCTGTAGCAGCGGTCGGTACAATCGCCAACAAAGGACTAAAGAGACTTGAAATAGCAAAACAGATTGCCACAACCAAGGCTGTCAAACCAGTGCGTCCACCAGCTCCAATACCAGCTGCAGATTCAACATACGTCGTTACGTTTGAAGTTCCTGCAATAGCTCCGACTGAAGTCGCTACAAGGTCTGAATAGAGGGCCTTATCTAATTTCGCTGATTGATGGTTTTCCCCATTTGTCGCAACAATCCCAACTTTTTCACCCGTACCGATTAAAGTTCCAATTGTATCAAAAATATCCGTCAAGGAGAAGGCTAAGATTGCCATTAAGGTCTCAGGCAAACGAGACGTATTGGAAATCAACGAACCCAATCCTTTTGATCCCAAAGCTTGACCAAAGATCGTGCCTAAATCATTAAAGGCAGCTCCTAGATGATTACTTGCAAAGTCAATTTTAGTGATATCAACCACATGGATGAGAATTCCAAGTACAGTCGTTGCTAAGATAGAAAGGATAATCCCTCCCTTAATCCCTTTGACAACAAAGAAAATAGTAATCGCAAGACCAACAAGAGCCAAGAGGACAGCCGGATTGTTAAAATCAACCAATCCAGGAACAGCAGATGCATTGGCTGAGATCGTTGCATTCGCCTTATCTGCTCCTTCTCCGACCACTGTATAGGTATGAGGGTCAATCGTGAATTTCAAAAATCCCGCATTCTTAATTCCAACATAGGCCAAGAAAATCCCGATCCCCGCTGAAATAGCAGACCGAAGAGCTGTCGGAATCGATTCGATGATCATCTTCCGAACATTTGTCAATGTGATAATCAATGAAATCACTCCACAAATGAAGACCATCCCCAAAGCTTCCTGCCATGAGTAGCCCATACCAAATACAACGGTAAAGGTAAAGAAGGCATTCAAGCCCATCCCAGGTGCTTGTGCATAAGGTAAATTGGCATAAAAAGCCATCATCAAGGTCCCGACAACGGATCCAATAATCGTTGCAAGGAAAACTCCTTGAGCTGGCATACCTGTTTGTGACAACATTTGAGGGTTTACGAAGAGGATATAACTCATCGCAAAAAAGGTTGTCAAACCAGCAAGAACCTCTGTTCGAACAGTGGTTCCATGTTCTGAAAGTTTAAAAAACTTATCCATTTCAGAATAAACTCCTTTTTCATCATTCTCGCTCCCAATCAATTTGCGAACGTTATTTCTATTTTACCAAAAGATCTTTCGCCTTTCAAGAAATCCTACTTCTCTTCTCGATTTTTGAGCGCTTTTCCGATTTTTCTGATATAATGGTCTCATTCTTCTCGAAAGGAACTGAAATATGCATAAAAAGATGATCGCTCTAGATCTAGATGGTACCCTCTTAAATTCCGAAAGCAAATTGAGCGACTTTACCATTGATACGATTAAAAAAATTAGTGCTCTAGGACACAAAGTCATTATTACAACAGGCCGCCCCTATCGTATGGCACACACCTACTACAAACAACTAGAGCTAGATACTCCAATGATCAATTTTAACGGCTCCCTTACGCATCTCCCAGAGAAAAAATGGGCAGATGAACAATGTTTGACTTTAGATAAAAAATACCTGTTAGATATGGTCGCTAACCGAGACACCATCCAAGCGGACTTTATAGCAGGCGAATACCGCAATAAATTCTTTATTACCGATCCAAATGAGCACGTCGCAGATCCTAAATTATTCGGTATTGAGGCTTTCCAACCAGAAAATCAATTCAACCCCGAACGGGTAACGAGCGACCCAAACTGTATCCTCTTTCAAACGAAAGCGGAAGACAAATATGCTCTGGCAGATGAAATGAATCGGCATTATGACTACAATCTGTCTATCAATACTTGGGGTGGTCCCTTAAATATTCTGGAATGCAATCCAAAAAATGTGACCAAAGCATCTGCTCTGACCTACCTTCTAGATAAACTCAATATGGATCAGAAGGATTTGATTGCCTTTGGAGACGAGCACAACGATACCGACATGCTAGCTCTCGCTGGTCATGGATACGCCATGAAAAACGCGAGCTCTGTCCTACTTCCTTACGCGGATTCCGTCACAGATTTTACCAATAATGAGGACGGTGTCGCGCGCCAACTCATTCAATTATTCTTATAATAGGAACAGACATGAGCTATCCCTCATGTCTTTTTCTATCCTAAATACTTAATCGGTTAATCAATACCCTCCTATTTTTACATTTTTTTCATTGCCTTGCCATCTAGTTTGTGATATTATTAACATAGTTATTAAAGAAGCGCTTTCAAAAATGCTAAATCGCTTCTCGTTCACTTAAGGAGGAACAAAATGAAAGCTGTTGTTGTAAATCCAGAAGGTACTGGTGTTGAAATCGTTGCAAACAAAGACGTACGTCCACTTGAAACAGGGGAAGCTCTTGTTCAAATCGAATACTGTGGTGTCTGCCACACTGACTTGCACGTTGCTCACGGAGACTTCGGTAAAGTTCCAGGCCGTGTTCTTGGACACGAAGGAATCGGTATTGTTAAAGAAGTTGCTCCAGATGTTAAGAGCCTAAAAGTTGGGGATCGTGTCAGTGTTGCATGGTTCTTCGAAGGATGTGGAACTTGTGAATACTGTACAACTGGTCGTGAAACCCTTTGCCGTACTGTAAAAAATGCTGGCTACTCTGTTGATGGAGGAATGGCTGAACAATGTATCGTTACTGCAGATTACGCAGTGAAAGTACCGGAAGGATTAGATCCAGCCCAAGCTTCTTCTATTACGTGTGCAGGTGTTACCACTTACAAAGCCATCAAAGAAGCCAAAGCTGAACCAGGACAATGGATTGTTATCTATGGAGCTGGTGGACTTGGAAACTTGGCTGTTCAATATGCTAAGAAAGTCTTCAACGCACATGTCATCGCTGTCGATATCAACAATGATAAACTAGAATTGGCAAAAGAAGTTGGTGCAGACTTTGTCATCAACGGTCGCGAAGTTGAAGATGTCCCAGGATTGATCAAAGAAAAAACAAATGGTGGAGCTCACTCTGCTGTCGTAACAGCTGTTTCTAAAGTAGCTTTCAACCAAGCAGTAGATTCTGTTCGTGCAGGTGGTCGCGTGATCGCAGTTGGTCTTCCTTCTGAAATGATGGACCTCAGCATTGTGAAAACTGTATTAGATGGTATCCAAGTCATTGGTTCTCTTGTAGGAACTCGTAAAGACTTGGAAGAAGCCTTCCAATTTGGTGCAGAAGGCTTGGTAGTCCCTGTCGTTCAAAAACGTCCAGTAGAAGATGCTGTCAAAGTCTTTGACGAAATGGAAGCCGGAACCATTCAAGGACGTATGGTGCTTGACTTTACAAACTAAACTACTAAACCTACAGGACTAGCCCAGTTGGGCTGGTCTTTTTTTGAGTACTCTCAATCACTCTAATTTACAATTTGTTATATATTTATTTTTGTTTTTGGGAATATTGCTTGATTGTCGGAATTTTTTCATTAAGAAAAAAATCCTATAAAACATATCTATCATTGATTTTTTAAGCATCAACAAGTAATAAAAAAGATCTATCCAAAAACATTCTTTTTCTATCCAACTATAATTTAATATAATAAATTGATATTTTTACATCGAGATTTTGATAGAAAAATTGACTTAAGTGTGGAAACGATTTATAATAAAGTAGCTTAAAGTTTTCTTAAACTGAAAGTCAAACAAATTTTATAAGGAGGAATGTCAATAATGAGTATTGGTATCATTATTGCTAGCCACGGTGAATTTGCAGCTGGAATCCACCAATCCGGCTCGATGATCTTTGGGGATCAAGAGAAAGTTCAAGTGGTTACGTTCATGCCAAGCGAAGGCCCGGATGATCTCTATGCTAAATTTAATGCAGCTGTTGCCGCATTTGATGCAGAAGATGAAGTTTTGGTTTTGGCTGACCTTTGGAGTGGTTCTCCATTTAACCAAGCAAGTCGCGTCATGGGAGAAAATCCAGATCGTAAATTTGCGATCATCACAGGATTGAACCTTCCGATGTTGATTCAAGCTTATACAGAGCGTTTGATGGATGCAAATGCCGGCGTTGATAAAGTCGCTGCAAACATCATCAAGGAAGCTAAAGACGGTGTCAAAGCCCTTCCAGAAGAATTGAATCCTGTCGAAGAAGCTAGTTCAGCCGCTGCTGCTCCTGTAGCCCAAGCTGCGATTCCAGAAGGAACGGTTATCGGAGATGGAAAACTCAAGATTAACCTTGCCCGCTTAGATACACGTCTTCTTCATGGACAAGTCGCAACTGCTTGGACACCTGATTCAAAAGCCGATCGGATCATTGTTGCTTCAGATTCTGTTGCCAAAGATGAACTCCGTAAGGAATTGATCAAACAAGCGGCACCAAATGGTGTGAAAGCAAACGTTGTCCCAATTCAAAAATTGATCGACGTTGCAAAAGATCCACGTTTTGGAAATACCCATGCTTTGATCTTATTTGAAACACCCCAAGATGCTCTTCGCGCCATCGAAGGTGGTGTTCCGATTAAAACCTTGAACGTTGGTTCAATGGCCCACTCAACTGGTAAAACCATGGTGAACAATGTGTTGTCAATGGATAAAGATGACGTGGCTACATTTGAAAAAATGCGTGATCTTGGAGTAGAATTTGACGTCCGTAAAGTGCCAAATGACTCTAAGAAAGATTTGTTTGACTTAATTAACAAAGCTAACGTTCAATAATCGATTACTTACGAAAGGATTTTAAACATGTCTATTATTTCTATGGTATTAGTGGTCGTTGTTGCCTTCTTAGCAGGTCTTGAAGGTATCCTTGACCAATTCCAATTCCACCAACCCCTTGTTGCTTGTACCTTAATCGGTTTGGTAACAGGTAATTTGACTGCTGGCATTATGCTTGGTGGTTCACTTCAATTTATTGCACTTGGCTGGGCAAACATTGGTGCCGCAGTTGCACCCGATGCTGCCCTTGCATCTGTCGCTGCTGCCATCATCATGGTACTTGGGGGAGACTTCAGTACAAAAGGAATCGCTGTCGCTCAAGGTGTCGCTATTCCACTTGCAGTTGCTGGTCTTTTCTTGACCATGATCGTCCGTACCCTTTCCGTTGGTTTGGTTCACACTGCCGACGCTGCTGCTAGAAAAGGGGATATCAAAGGTGTAGAACGCGCTCACTTTGTGGCCCTTCTTCTTCAAGGTCTTCGTATCGCCATTCCTGCAGCCCTCTTGTTGATGATTCCTGCTGAAACTGTCAAAACTGCTCTTGAACAAATGCCAAAATGGCTCTCTGATGGAATGCAAATCGGTGGTGGTATGGTTGTAGCCGTTGGTTATGCCATGGTTATCAACATGATGGCGAGCCGTGAAGTATGGCCATTCTTTGCCATCGGTTTTGCTCTTGCAGCTGTTAGCCAATTGACCTTGATCGCCCTTGGAGCAATTGGTGTTGCCCTTGCCTTGATCTACCTTACTCTTTCTAAGAAAGGTGGCAATGGAGGTGGCGGAGCCGCTACTTCTAACGATCCAATTGGCGACATTCTCGAAGACTATTAAGAAAGGTGTGACACTATCATGACTGAAAAATTACAATTATCTAAATCAGATCGTCAAAAAGTTTGGTGGCGTTCAACCTTCTTGCAAGGTTCTTGGAACTATGAACGGATGCAAAACTTGGGTTGGGCATACTCATTGATCCCAGCTATCAAAAAACTCTACACAAAGAAAGAAGACCAAGCGGCTGCTCTTGAGCGTCACATGGAATTCTTTAACACTCACCCATACGTTGCCGCTCCTATCATCGGGGTAACGCTTGCTCTTGAAGAAGAAAGAGCAAACGGTGCCGCTATTGACGATGCTGCCATCCAAGGGGTTAAAATTGGTATGATGGGTCCTTTGGCGGGTATCGGAGATCCAGTCTTCTGGTTCACTGTCCGTCCAATTCTTGGGGCTCTTGGTGCATCACTTGCTGCGTCTGGTAATATCCTTGGTCCACTCATCTTCTTTATCGCATGGAATGCGATTCGTATGGCCTTCTTGTGGTACACGCAAGAACTTGGCTACAAAGCAGGTTCTGAAATTACCAAAGATATGTCTGGTGGGATCTTGCAAGATATCACTAAAGGGGCTTCTATCCTTGGGATGTTCATCCTCGCTGTCTTGGTAGAACGTTGGGTATCTATTAAATTCATCTTTAATGTTTCTTCTGTCAAATTAGACGACAAAGCTTATATCCACTGGGATAAACTTCCTGAAGGATACAAGGGTATCCAAGAAGCCTTCGCTCAAGTTGGCTCAGGTCTCTCTCAAACACCTGAAAAAGTTACGACTTTCCAACAAAACTTGGATTCTTTGATTCCTGGTTTGATGGGATTACTTCTTACTTTTGCTTGTATGTGGTTGTTGAAGAAAAAAGTATCTCCAATCACTATCATCATCGCTCTCTTTGTAATCGGTGTATTAGCACACGTTGCTGGCTTGATGTAAGCAAAGATCAACTAAAAAGAAGGTTTCGGCCTTCTTTTTATTATGATATAATGGAGTGAATAGCAATACAGGAGGATCTCATGGCTCAATCATTGAATAAAACCGTTGAATTCCATACTACAGGGGTTTCTTACCTTGGAGTGGGGGGAAAGGTTGGAAAAATCCTAGTCGGGAATGCCGCTTTTGAATTTTATGCGGATGCAAATGTAGAAGACTACATCCAAATTCCCTGGCAAGAAATCGAGCGAATCGGAGCCAATGTATCCGGACGTAAAATTAGCCGCCATTTTGAAATCTATACCAGAGAATCAAAATTTCTCTTTGCTTCAAAAGACTCTGGAAAAATTTTAAAGATTGCTCGGGAACATCTAGGAAATGATAAAATTGTCAAACTTCCTACGTTGATCCAAATCATCACGGCTAAAATTAAAAATCTATTTGCAAAATAGGATCTTTTCTTGTATAATAGACGCAAACGGATAAGTAAGTTAAGAGGTTCTTTCAGAAAGTCTGCGGTTGCTGCGAGCAGATAGAAATCTTAATTGAAATTCTACCGTTTCTTTAAAATACAATATCGAATCAAGTGCACACCTGTGAAGTTGGATGGAACCGTGGCTATGCCACTCCAACACTCTAACAGGTGTGTTTTTTGTTAAAGGAGAAGCTATGTTAGATATTAAACGAATTCGTACAGACTTTGATGCGGTTGCTAAAAAATTGGCAACACGTGGCGTAGATGCAGCTATTTTGAATGAAATGAAAGAAATCGATGCCAAACGTCGAGATATCTTAGTCAAAGTAGAAAATCTCAAAGCAGAGCGTAACACTGTATCTGCTGAAATCGCACAAGCTAAACGCAACAAGGAAAATGCAGATGATAAGATTGCTGCCATGCAAACCCTCTCTGCAGAGGTCAAAGCATTGGATACAGAATTAGCTGAAATCGATGCAAAATTAACTGAATTCACTACTACCCTTCCAAACATCCCTGCTGATAGTGTCCCTGTTGGAGCGGATGAGGATGACAACGTTGAGGTTCGCCGTTGGGGAACACCGCGCGAATTTGGCTTTGAACCAAAAGCTCACTGGGATTTAGGTGAAGACCTTGATATCCTTGACTGGGAACGCGGGGCTAAAGTTACTGGTGCTCGTTTCCTCTTTTACAAAGGACTTGGAGCTCGCTTAGAACGCGCTATCTACAACTTTATGTTGGACGAACATGGCAAGGAAGGCTACACTGAAGTCATCCCTCCTTACATGGTCAACCATGATTCTATGTTTGGTACTGGTCAGTATCCAAAATTCAAGGAAGATACTTTTGAACTTAGCGATACCAATTATGTCCTCATTCCAACAGCCGAAGTTCCTTTGACAAACTACTACCGCGATGAAATTCTTGATGGGAAAGATCTTCCAATCTACTTCACCGCTATGAGTCCATCTTTCCGTTCAGAAGCTGGTTCAGCTGGTCGTGATACTCGTGGATTGATCCGTTTGCACCAATTCCATAAGGTTGAAATGGTGAAATTTGCTAAACCAGAAGAATCATATGATGAATTGGAAAAAATGGTTGTCAATGCTGAAAATATCCTTCAAAAGCTGAACCTTCCATACCGTGTAGTAGCTCTCTCAACAGGAGACATGGGCTTCTCAGCTGCCAAGACTTATGACTTGGAAGTATGGATTCCAGCGCAAAACACCTACCGTGAAATCTCAAGCTGTTCCAATACAGAAGATTTCCAAGCTCGCCGTGCGCAAATCCGCTACCGTGATGAAGCAGATGGCAAGGTAAAACTCCTTCACACTTTGAACGGTTCTGGATTGGCTGTCGGACGTACCGTCGCTGCTATTCTTGAAAACTACCAAAACGAAGACGGTTCTGTGACCATTCCAGAAGTCCTTCGCCCATACATGGGTGGCGCTGAAGTCATCGCACCAAAATAAAGTTTAAAAAAACTGAGTCTTGCAAATTGCAAGCTCAGTTTTTTAATATTTACGAAAACGTTGGTAGCGTTGCTCCAGAAGCTCTTCGAGAGTTAAAGCTTGTAAAACCTTTAACTCTTCCTGTAATTCCTTCTTCACTTGAGCCAGTAGTTCTCCATTTGAAAATCCATGCTCGGGAATCACCTTATCGACAATTTCCATATTTAACAATTCGTGAGAAGTAATCTTCATCAACTCTGCTGCTTCCATGGCACGACTTCCATCTTTCCAAAGAATAGAGGCAAAACCTTCTGGACTCAAGACCGCATAGATGGAGTTCTCAAGCATCCAGACCTTATCTGCCACAGCAAGAGCCAAGGCACCACCAGAGCCACCTTCTCCGATGATAATCGCGATAATTGGAACTTTTAGATCACTCATTTCCATGAGGTTGCGGGCAATGGCTTCCCCTTGTCCTCGTTCTTCAGCACCAACACCGGGATAAGCACCCGCTGTATTGATAAAGGTCACAACTGGACGGCCAAATTTCTCCGCTTGCTTCATGAGACGCAAAGCTTTTCGATAGCCTTCTGGATGTGGTTGCCCAAAATTACGTTTTAGATTATCCTGAAGATTTTTTCCTTTTTGGATTCCAACGACTGTAACCGTTTGATCGCCTAAGCGTCCAATCCCACCAATCACCGCACCATCATCACGGAAGTTTCGATCTCCATGCAATTCGATAAAATCATCAAAAATTCCTTGAGCAAAATCAAGCGCAGTCAATCTTCCTTGGTCACGTGCCTCTTTAATAATCTGTGTTATTTTACTCATGTTTACCTCCATGAAGGGCTAATAATTGTCCAACTGTCGCTCGGATTTGACTTCTCTCCACGATCAAGTCTACAAATCCATGTTCTTGTAGAAATTCTGCTTTTTGGAAATCATCAGGCAATTTTTCACGCACAGTTGATTCGATCACGCGTCGACCAGCAAACCCGACCAAGGCTTGACTCTCTGCCATGATAATATCACCTTCCATAGCAAATGAGGCTGTCACCCCACCAGTTGTCGGATCTGTCAATACCGTCAAATAGAATAATTTTTCTTTGGAATGGCGTTGAACAGCCGCAGAAATTTTTGCCATTTGCATCAAACTCACGATTCCTTCTTGCATCCGAGCACCACCGGAAGCGGTAAAAAGAACAACTGGCAATTTTTCTTTTGTCGCAAATTCAAATAAACGAGTAATTTTTTCGCCTACTACAGAACCCATTGAAGCCATGATAAAGTTGGAATCCATGATCCCAAGCGCAACTTTTTGACCTTTAATCAAGGCTGTTCCAGTCAGGACAGCTTCATCCAATCCTGTCATTTCCCGCACTGCTGCTAGTTTCTTCTTATAATTTGGGAAATTCAAAGGATCTGTCGTTTCGATTCCTGTAAACATTTCTTCAAAGCTAGCTGGATCCACTGTCAGCGCCAAGCGTTCTTTAGCAGAAATACGGAAGGTATAGCCACAATTCGGGCAGACACGCTCACTACCTAAATCCTTTTGGTAAATGGTATGTTTACAACCTGGGCATTGTGAAAATAGTTCATCAGGAACTTCAGGTTTTGGCTGAGGCTCCTTCCAGGCTGACCTATTCGGATTGATCCGAATATATTTATCTTTTTTAGAAAATAATGCCATTACTTACTCCTTATAATATGCTACAGTATCTGAAGCATTACTATAAAAGCCTGAAACTGTGAAGATGATGTTCATACTTCCCTCACAAGTCCAGGCTTTTTCATCATTCCTTATTATAATTTGGAAGGAATTGTTCCATCAAAAATGCAGTGTCATAATCACCAGCGATCACATGTGAATCTGAAATCAAATCCAACTGGAAACTGCTATTGGTTGTGACACCATCGATTTCCAACTCATAAAGAGCACGCTGCATTTTCATCAGTGCATCAAAGCGATTTTCACCATGGACAATGATCTTGGCAATCATACTATCATAGTATGGCGGAATCGTATAACCAGGATACACAGCAGAATCCACACGCAAGCCAACCCCACCACTTGGAAGATAGAGATTAGTGATCTTACCTGGGCTTGGTGCAAAGTTGAAGGAAGGATTTTCCGCATTGATCCGGCATTCAATCGCATGGCCTTTAATGACAATATCCTCTTGAGTAACGGATAATTCTTGGCCAGCTGCGATTTTAATCTGTTCCTTAACGATATCAACTCCTGTTACAAATTCTGTGACAGGATGCTCCACTTGCACACGGGTATTCATTTCCATAAAGTAGAACTCACCCTTGCCTTCATCATACAAGAATTCAATCGTTCCAGCATTCTCATACCCAACTGATTCAGCAGCCCGAACAGCAGCAGAACCAATTTGATTACGAAGAGTTTTTCCGATAGCAATTGAAGGGGATTCTTCTAGAACTTTTTGGTTGTTCCGTTGAAGAGAACAATCGCGTTCACCTAAGTGAATGACATGTCCATGCTGATCCGCTAAAATTTGTACTTCAATGTGGCGAGCAGGATAAATCACCCGCTCCATATACATGGCACCGTTCCCAAAAGCAGCTTGAGCTTCTGAGGAAGCTGATTCAAAAGCAGCAACCAGATCTTCTGGTTTTTCAACCTTCCGAATTCCTTTACCGCCACCTCCTGCAGATGCTTTCAACATCACAGGGTAACCAATACGCTCTGCAATCTCGAGAGCTTCTTCAGCAGTATACACTTCACCATCTGATCCAGGAATAACGGGTACTCCTGCTTTGATCATCTGTTTACGAGCATTAATCTTATCCCCCATCATATCCATGACTTTAGCAGAAGGGCCGATAAATTTAATACCAACTTCCTCACACATGGTTGCAAATTTGGAGTTTTCACTTAAAAATCCAAAACCAGGATGGATAGCTTCTGCTCCTGTTAAAACAGCTGCAGATAAGACAGCACTCATATTCAAATAAGACTCTGTTGATTTAGCAGGTCCAATACAGACCGCTTCATCCGCTAGTAAGGTATGCAAGGCTTCTTTATCAGCAGTAGAATACACTGCAACCGTCTCGATGCCAAGTTCACGAGCCGCACGAATAATGCGAACCGCAATCTCACCACGATTGGCGATTAAGATCTTACGAAACATAGATAGGCCTTTCTTAATTTCCAATTGCAAAAGTAAGTGTTCCTGAAGCTGCAAGCTTTCCATCTACCTCTGCCTTAGCTTCAACAACAGCAATGGTTCCACGACGTTTGACAAAAGTAGCCGTCATCACCAATTGATCTCCAGGAACGACTTGTTTTTTAAACTTCACCTTGTCCATCCCTGCATAAAAGACTAATTTCCCTTTATTTTCAGGTTTTGACAACTCTAGTACACCTGCTGTTTGTGCCAAAGCTTCCATGATAAGAACACCTGGCATAACAGGATATTGTGGAAAATGTCCATTAAAAAATGGTTCATTAATTGTCACGTTTTTAATGGCAACAATCGTATCTTCGCTTGTTTCCAATACGCGATCCACCAAAAGCATTGGGTAACGATGTGGCAAAGCCTCACGAATAGCATTAATATCAATTGTCATTTGATTCGAACCAATCCTTTTCCAAATTCAACCATTTCTTCATTCGTTACCAAAATTTCAGTGACCACCCCATCTTTTGGTGCTGGGACTTCATTCATCACTTTCATGGCTTCGATAATCAAGAGTGTTTGACCCTTAGTGACCTTATCTCCTACAGATACAAAGGCTGGTTTATCCGGTGCTGGTGACAAGTAAGCCACCCCAACCAATGGACTTTCAACCACATCACCTTCTGCAGCCTGAGCTGGAGCAGCAACTGGTTCAGCCACTACAGCTGGAGTTGCTGGTGCTTCAACAACAGGAGCTACTACAGGAGTTTGAGGAGCTGCTACCACTTCAACTGCAGGTGCTACCGGTGTAGCCGCAACTGAACTCGTTTGGTTTTTACTCAAATTCAATTCTTCCCCGTTATTTTTATAGGAGAATTCACGCAAAGTTGATGCATCAAATTGAGCCAACAAATCTTTGATTTCAGAAATATTCATGAATTAACCCTCCCAACGTTTAAAGGCCAGAACAGCATTGTGTCCACCAAAACCAAAGGTATTTGAGATAGCGTACTGAATATCCGCTTCTTGACCTTCACCATAAACAACGTTTGCTTCGATATAGTCAGACAATTCTTTAGTACCAGCAGTTTTTGGTACAAAGCTGTGACGAATCGCTTCGATGGTAGCAATCGCTTCAACCGCACCAGCGGCACCAAGCAAGTGACCTGTAAATGATTTAGTAGATGAAACTGGAACATCTTTACCAAGTACAGACACAATAGCACCACTTTCACCTTTTTCGTTGGCAGGTGTTGAAGTACCGTGGGCATTGACATAGTCAACATCTTCAGGCTTGATACCAGCTTCATTGATCGCTAATTTAATTGCTTTAGCAGCTCCTGAACCGTCTGGAGTTGGTGTTGTCATATGATAAGCATCACAGTTTGAACCGTAACCAACAATTTCTGCTAAAATATTAGCACCACGTTTTTGGGCATGTTCCAAACTTTCGATGACGAGAACCCCTGCACCTTCCCCCATCACAAAACCATTACGGTCTTTATCAAATGGAATTGATGAACGTTCTGGGTCTTCTGTTGTTGAAAGTGCTGTAAGAGCGTTGAAACCACCGATACCAATTCTAGTGATTGAAGCCTCTGAACCACCGGCTAAAACAACATCATGGAACCCAAATTTAATTTCGCGGAAAGCTTCACCAATAGCATCATTGGCAGAGGCACAGGCAGTTGTCACTGATTTACATACCCCTTGTGCGCCAATTTTAAGCGCAATATTCCCAGCACCCATATTTGAAAGAGCTTTAGGGATAAACATTGGTTGGATTCTCTTCATTCCACGTTCATGCATCCGGATAATTTGGTCTTCCAATTCTTGCAAACCACCGATACCAGATGATACAATCACACCTACACGATCGCGGTCTTCTTCTTCCATATTCAAGCCTGAATTTTCAATAGCTTCCATCGCAGCATAGATCGCATACAATGAGTATGTATCCATACGATTTTGATCTTTTTTCACAAAATATTTATCAAATGGGAAATCTTGAATTTCACCAGCATTAAAGACTGGAATTTCAGAAGCATCAAATTTCGTAATGGGCTTGATCCCAATTTTTCCTTCATGAAGGCTATTCCAAAACTCCTCTGGTGTATTTCCGATTGGTGAGGTTACACCGTAACCTGTAACAACAACACGATTTGTAGACATATATATTCTCCTTTTGTCGGATGGATATTTAAGTAAGTGATTTTCGATCAGTGAGCATTCATTATTGCATAGTCATTCCGCCATCAATGGCAATTGTTTGACCAGTTAAATATTCTTGACCTGCCAAGAAAGCCGCAACTTCTGCCACTTCTTCAGCTTGACCAATTCGTTTCATTGGCACTTGCGCTAGCATGGCATCTTTCATTTTCTCTGGAATAGCGTCTGTCATATCCGATTCAATAAAACCAGGTGCAATAGCATTCACACGAACGCCACGAGCCGCAACTTCACGCGCTACTGATTTAGTAAAACCAATCAATCCAGCTTTTGAAGCCGCATAGTTCGCTTGACCAACATTCCCCATTAGACCAACAACAGAGGACATGTTGATTATGGCCCCTTGACGCGCCTTAGACATCGGTTTTAAGACAGCTTGTGTCATATTAAAGGCACCGGTCAAGTTGATTTTCAAGACCCGTTCAAAATCTTCTTCAGTCATTTTCAACATCAACTTGTCGTTTGTGATCCCAGCGTTATTGACCAAAACATCAATACTTCCAAGCTTTTCAATTGCTTCAGCTACCATACGTTGAGCATCTTCGCCATTCGAAATATCCCCAGAAATACCAACAACACTCACACCATAGTCAGCAAACTGTGTAAGCAAGTCCTCAGAAATTTCTGAACGGCCGTTCAAGACAACATTGGCACCAAGACTCGCAAATTTATGAGCCACAGCTAATCCAATTCCACGTGTTGAACCTGTTACAAAAACATTTTTATTTTTAAGTTCCATCTTTACCTCGTTTTAAGCATTCAGAAGAGCATCTAGACTAGCCTGATCTTCGACGTTATGAGTTGGAAGAGTTTTATCAATTTTCTTCAAGAATCCTGACAAGACTTTTCCAGGTCCGATCTCAATGACTTCATCTACACCAAAGTCTTGAATCGTAGCAATCGAATCATAGAAACGAACCGGTTCTTTTACTTGACGGGCCAAAAGTGCTTTTACATCTTCTGACTTCATGATAGTCGCTTCTGTATTCCCAACTAAAGGAAGATCAAAATCATTAAATGATACTTTTTCTAGTTCAGCCGCCAATTTTTGACTAGCAGATTCCAGTAAGGCTGTGTGGAATGGACCTGACACATTCAAAGGGATCAAGCGTTTAGCACCTGCTTCCTTCAATAGTTCCACAGCATAGTCCACAGCCGCAACTTCACCACCAATCACAATTTGTGCTGGAGTATTGTAGTTAGCTGGTGTCACTACACCCTTTTCGGATGCTTGTTGACAAATCTCTTCGATCAAATTTGGATCTGTATTCATAACAGCAACCATTTTCCCACTTCCAGCAGGAGCTGCCGTTTCCATGAATTCACCACGTTTCGCAACCAAAGCTACTGCATCTTCAAACGAAAGAGCTCCGGCCGCAACCAGGGCAGAATATTCCCCCAAAGAGAGCCCGGCAACAATATCAGGAGTGATACCATTTTCTGCTAAGAGACGATAAATGGCTACTGACGTTGTCAAAATAGCTGGTTGAGTATAGCGTGTCTGATTCAGTTTTTCTTCGTTAGAATCAATCAATTCACGCAAATCATAACCTAGAATACGACTAGCCGTATCAAATGTCTCTTTAACAACGGGATAAGCCGCATACAAATCGCTCGCCATGCCCAATTTCTGAGCCCCTTGACCAGCAAATAAGAACGCACGTTTTGTCACTATCCTAATCCTTTCGACGTTTTTAGACGTTTACATCTGCCCAACGAGCAGCCTCTTTTTTAATCACATTGGCTGCACCATAATAGATATCTTCTAGAATTTCAGCACAAGTTTCTTCCTTGCTTACAAGTCCAGCAATTTGACCCGCCATTACAGAACCATTGTCAACATCTCCATCAACAACGGCATTGCGAAGCGCACCTGCTCCTAATTCTTCAATTTCTTCTTGAGTCTTCTTACCTGCCAAGAAATCTTTTTCAGCTTGGTTATAGGCAGAAGCCAATTTATTCTTGATCGCACGAACAGGGTGTCCAACAACTGATGCTGAAACTACTGTATCAATATCTTTCGCTTTCAAGATTTTATTCTTAAAGTTTTGGTGAGCATTCGATTCTTTAGCAACCACGAAACGTGTTCCCACCTGAACAGCTTCGGCACCTAACATAAAGACAGCCGCAGCTCCGGCACCATCAGCGACACCTCCAGCACCAATTACTGGAATAGAAACTGCTTCAACCACTTGGCGAACCAAGGTCATGGTCGTTAATTTACCAATGTGACCTCCAGCTTCCATTCCTTCTGCAATCACTGCATCAGCACCCAATTTTTCCATCCGTTTTGCAAGGGCAACAGACGGAACTACTGGAATAACAGTGATCCCTGCTTCATGGAAACGATCCATGTATTTCCCAGGATTTCCGGCACCAGTTGTAACAACTTTTACACCTTCTTCAATCACCAGGTCAACAATGTCATCCGCGAATGGGGACAAAAGCATGATATTTACACCAAAAGGTTTATCTGTAATAGACTTCACTTTATCAATGTTTGCCTTTACAACTTCTTTTGGAGCATTCCCGCCACCAATGATTCCAAGACCACCGGCGTTTGATACTGCTCCAGCCAAGTCACCATCAGCCACCCAAGCCATCCCACCTTGGAAGATCGGATATTTAATATTCAATAGTTCAGTAATTCGTGTTTGCATTATACCTACCTCTTTTTTCGCTTAAGTAATAGTTTGAGGTTAAAAGATTGTTTCTTTGAGCCTCAAACTATTACCTAAACAAGAGAGAATATCTTTCGATACTCTCATCTATCATTATTTTGTTTTTTCTTCTACGTAAGCGACAAGGTCACCAACTGTAGACAATCCTTCTTCAGTTTCGATTTGAATGTCAAAAGCATCTTCAATTTCAGAGATAACTTGGAACAAATCCAATGAATCTGCTTCTAAATCTTCGAATGTAGATTCAAGAGTTACTTCTGATGGTTCTTTACCAAGTTCTTCAACGATAATTTCTTGTACTTTTTCAAATACTGCCATAATAGGCCTCCTTAAAAAATAATATATAAATTTTTAAAATGTGTTTCCACATGTTTAACTAGATTGTAACAAGAAGTGTGCCCCATGTCAAACCTCCACCGAATCCTGTCAGAAGAATTTTTTGACTTCCATCCATCTTGATTCGATGATTCTCGACACACTCCGATAATAGAATGGGGATACTAGCAGCACTAGTGTTCCCATATTCCATCATATTTGCTGGGATTTTCTCTCTAGAGACACCCAGTTTTTTTGACATCTTATCTAACATTCGGTCATTCGCCTGGTGTAACAGAAAATAGTCAATCTCTTCTGCTTCCATAGAGGCGTCTGCTATCATTTTTTGAATACTTTTCGTGACATCACGAATGGCAAAATCAAAAACTGCCCGTCCATCCATTGTCAGATATCTTCGATCAAAAACGTCATCTGAATAAGGGGAAGACAGACCCAAATAGCAAGACTCAAGACTAGCACCTCGGCTACCATCTGTAAAAAGATTCTCAGCCAAAAACGATTTTTGATCGCTTGCTTCAAGCAAGACACCACCAGCTCCATCTCCAAAAAGGACTGAAGTGGAACGGTCTGACCAGTCTAATACTTTTGAAAGCGTCTCACTACCGATCACAATTCCTCGCCTGTACATACCTGAAGAAATGTATTTTTCAGCAGTGGCTAATGCAAATACAAATCCGCTACATGCTGCAGTCAGATCAAAGGCAAAAGCTCGAGAAGCTCCAATATTAGCTTGTACCCGGGCTGCAGTTGATGGCATTAAGCTATCTGGTGTAATCGTAGCAACAACGATGAAATCAATTTCCTCAGCATCTAAGTTTGCTTTTGCTAATAATCTTTGTGCAACAATTGTTGCTAGATCACTTGTCGTCTCATCTTTTGAAATGTGACGCCGAAGGATACCTGTCCGACTACTGATCCATTCATCACTTGTATCCATGATCTCAGCCAAATCATCATTTGATACGACTTGGTCAGGTGCATAATGAGCAACTTGACTAATTTTAGCAAAGACCATTATTTAATTTCCTCCAAGAAACGATACAGATTTTGCAATCCTTTTTGCATCACTTTCTTCTCTTCGGGACTCATATCTCCAATAATCTGGTTGACCATCCGTTTATGGAATTGCTGATGAAGACGATAAAGTAGACGACCGTTCTTCGTTAAACTCAAGTGTACAACCCGGCGATCAACTTCCGATCTTCTTCTTTCGATATACCCTTTGCGCTCAAGATTATTCAAACTTGTCGTGACAGTCCCCAAAGTCACCATCAACTCCCGTGAAATATCACTCGGGGTTGCATTCGGTGTCGAACCAATCACATCGATCGTATGCATTTCTTTAATAGAAACATCTTTGAATCGACTTGCTCTTAGGCTCGACTCCTCAATAACCAAAACATTATTAAAGATGGATGTTAAATAGTCGTTAACTAATTGGTAATTCAAAACTCCACCTCCTAATTTTACTTTGATAGTCAAATTTTATCAAAAATGAAAATAATTTGCAAGCATTTTTTCACAAAACATAGAAAAAATACAAATTTATTTTCCTTTAAATTGTGGCCGACGTTTCTCAGAGTAGGCAATAACCCCTTCCTTGAAATCTTCTGTAAATGCTAGTTTCTTTTGCAAATCCAATTCAAGACCCGCATATTGGTCCCATTCTTTCAAGAATGCTTCCCAAACCATTTCTTTCATGGCAGCATAAGAATTTGAAGATCCTCTTCTTAATTTTTTAAGCAATTGCTCAACCGTTTTATCGAGTTTTTCAGATTCACAAACACGATAAGCTAGACCATAATCAAATGCCTTTTCAGCAGTCAAGGCTTCACCCGTCATTACTAAATGAGTAGCCCGAGACATACCAATGGCTTTTCCTAACAAGAATAAGCCACCCGCATCTGGTGCTAAACCAACCCCAACAAAGGCTTGGATAAATTTAGTACGATCACTAATAATACAAAAATCAACAGCTACTGCAATATTGGCTGCTGCTCCTGCGACCGCTCCATCTGCCACCATAATAACCGGCTTTGGTAATTGCTTAATTTTCTTTGAAATTGTATTAACTAATTCGGCAATTAAAACAAGAGACTCGATGTCATCCGCATCGACTGCGCGTTTCATTTCGCTCAAATCTCCACCAACTGAAAAGATTTTCCCTTCTGCTGATAGAATAATGAATTTTACTTCCTCATTTTTTTCTGCATCTTCCAGGGCAGCTAAAATTTCCTGACACATTGGAATATTAAAACCATTGGATACTTCAGGACGATTTAAAGAGATTGTCGCGAGGTCGTTTTCGACAGAATACAAAATTGTTTCAAACATCACAGACTCCTTTTATTTAAATATAAAATATTTTGATATTAAAACTTTTGAATTATAACATATCTTACCACAAAAAACAAAAATAGTAAAATATATCTATAAGATGTAACAAAATTGTAAAATTTGAATAATTACAATTTCTCTCTTCTACAGAATCAATTATTTTATGCCCTATCTGTAAATACATTGTATCAATAACTGAACTTTGGTATAATGTATTAATGAAACTATTAAGGAGAAAATATGAAAGTAACTAAATTCGGTGGAAGTTCTCTAGCATCAGCTTCTCAATTAAAAAAAGTACTTAATATCATTAAAGATGATCCAGAAAGAAGATTTGTAGTTGTATCAGCTCCAGGCAAACGCAACGCTGAAGATACAAAAGTAACAGATGCACTGATCCGCTATTATAAAGAATTTACTTCAGATAAGGATGTCACACAAACACAACAGTGGATTATTGAACGTTATCGGGCCATTACAGAAGAATTGGGTCTCAAAGATTCCATTATTCAAGAAATTGCTGAAGATATCTATGATTTAACAAATTTACCTAAAAAAGGGAATCCATTCACATACGATGCATTCCTAGCAGCAGGCGAAAATAACAATGCTAAACTCATTGCTGCTTATTTCAATCAAAATGGATTAGAAGCAAGATACATCCATCCAAAAGAGGCAGGAATTACAGTCACTGCAGAACCTTCCAACGCTCGTATATTACCATCTAGTTACGATAAAATTGAAGAACTAAAAGACTCAAGTGAAGTGATTGTCATTCCAGGATTCTTTGGTGTTACTCAAGATGGTGATATTTGTACATTTTCTCGTGGTGGATCTGATATTACTGGATCGATCATTGCAGCAGGTGTAAAAGCAGACTTATACGAAAACTTTACAGACGTAAATGGTATCTTTGCAGCACATCCAGGTATTATTAAACACCCACATTCTATTCCTGAATTAACCTACAAAGAAATGCGTGAATTAGCCTATGCTGGTTTTTCAGTCTTACATGATGAAGCACTTGTTCCAGCATACAGAGGTAAAATTCCATTAGTCATTAAAAATACAAATAATCCAGACCACCCTGGAACCCGCATTGTTTTGGAACATTCAAATGATCATGTGACTGTTGTAGGGATTGCAGGTGATTCAGGATTCGTTAGTATTAACACTACAAAATACCTTATGAACCGCGAAGTCGGTTTTGGTCGAAAAGTCCTTCAAATTTTAGAAGATCTCAATATCAGTTGGGAACATATGCCAACAGGAATTGATGATTTATCCATCATTTTGCGTTCACGTGAACTGACTCCAATCAAAGAACAAGAGATTCTGAAACAATTAACACAAAAGCTAGAAGTTGACACAGCCGAAATTGAACATGATCTTTCCATCATTATGATCGTTGGGGAGAAAATGAAGAGTCAGGTAGGGGTTACCGCCACTGCAGCCAAAGCACTATCAGAAAATGAAGTAAATATTCAAATGATCTCGCAAGGTTCTAGTGAAGTTTCCATTATGTTCGTTGTAAGTAAAGATCAAGAAGAAAAAGCAATTAAAGCCTTATATCAAGCATTTTTCCCAAATAACTAAATAGAGAAAAGCTCCGTTAACTAAACGGAGCTTTAATTAACATTAAAATGAAAAGTAAAAAAAGAGATCAATTACTTGATCTCTTTTATTCTATACTCCGCCAGTAGGACTCGAACCTACGACATCATGATTAACAGTCATGCGCTACTACCAACTGAGCTATGGCGGAATCAAGCTAAGCGACTACCTTATCTCACAGGGGGCAACCCCCAACTACTTCCGGCGTTCTAGGGCTTAACTGCTGTGTTCGG